>NZ_JACJDN010000015.1:0-18010 GCF_014163565.1 Pseudoalteromonas sp. SR45-5
TAATTAAACGCACAATAGATTCAGTACTTGCCCATGCAATATGTGGAGTAAGTAATAAGTTATTGCCTGTGTAATTAGCAAGTGGATTTGAAGCTTCAGCAGGTTCTTTAGTTAGTACATCAACACCCGCTCCAGCAATTAGGTTTTGCTCAAGCGCTGTTGCTAAGTCGGCTTCGTTAATAATACCACCACGTGCTGTATTAATAATTATAGCGCTTGGCTTCATCATTTTAAGCTCATTAAGTGCGATTAAATCACGTGTTTCATCTGTAAGCGGGCAGTGTACGCTGATTATATCGGCTGTTTTAATGACGTCTTCAAAAGGCGTACGACCATCGCGACATTTAACCCCTTTACGCTCTGCAACAATAACATTAGCGCCAAATGCCTCAGCCACTTTAGCAACGCCTTTGCCTAGCGTACCGCCGCCTATAATGGCAAATGTTTTACCTTGCAAGTCGTTAAAGCTGTAATCGAGTATGCAAAACATTTCACTTTTTTGCCATGCGCCTTGCTGGCAATCCGCCTGATAGCGGTGGGTGTTACCCAGTAAGTTAGTAATTAAAGAAAATGTATGTTGAACAACTGAAGGGGTTGAGTAGCCAGCTACATTAGTTACGGCAACACCAAATTCTTTAGCGGCTTCTAAATCAACATTATTAGTACCGGTTGCACTTACGCAAATTAATTTCAGTTGTGTTAGCTGACTAATTGTATCGCGATTCAAAACTGCTTTATTAGTGATTAATACATCAGCGCCTTGGCAATGCTCAATAACTTGCTCTGGGCTGGTAAGTTCATAAGTCGTTAATTTACCAAGTTGTTCTATACACGAAAGAGATGTTTTAGCTAACGTTGCGTTATCAAGAATAGTAATGTTCATTATGAGCCCTAAAATAAGTGGATCTGAAAGAGTTAAAATCGTAAAAAAGAGGCTTACGATCCATCAAAAATATAAAATATGAGCTTAAGGTACTACGAAAGAAAGGCTTTGTTAATGCTATTACTACCAAATGATTATAGGGCTATGTAGTAGTGGTCTGCCCACTAGCAGATTGAGAACATGGTATTTTGCTAGACTGATCAGTTTTTTTGCACTTATAAGCAAGCCTGTGGTCATAGAAGTTAATTAAACTCGGCTTTAAAGCAAGTTGCTAAAATAAAAAATCGTTTTTTTGGTTATTTCGCATTTTAGATTGGCTGAGTTATAATCGGATATAGACATAAACGGTGCGCTTTAGCGTGCCGTTTTTTAACATTGTAGATGTAGTAATGAGTGAATTAGAAGATAAATACGCAGATATACGCCCATACAACGACGACGAAGTTGCGGCGTCGCTTACACGTTTGATTAACGATGATGCGTTTATTGATGTAATAGCAAAGTATAATTTACCGCGCTTTTTATCGGCAGTGCCTTTTATTGCACGTCCAATGGTAAGAAGTCAGTTACGCAAAAAATGGGGCAAAGTAAGCACCGTTGAAGATGTGCAAAATGAAGTGGCGCAATACTTAGATAAACTAGTGAAGCGCACCACATCAAAAGTTACCTTTTCTGGGCTAGATCAGTTAGACGCTAATCAGGCCTATTTATTTATTTCAAACCACAGAGACATAGTGCTTGATCCTGCATTAGTTAATTGGGGTTTATATCAGCATAAAATGAAAACAGTGCGTATTGCTATTGGCGATAATTTATTGCAAATACCTTACATTACTGAGCTTATGCGTTTAAATAAAAGTTTCATTGTTAAGCGCTCTGCTAAAGCACCAAAAGAAATGTTAAAAGCATTAACCCAGTTATCGTCATATATCTATGACTCTTTACTCGGTGGAAATTCTATTTGGATTGCACAAAAAGAAGGACGTGCAAAAGACGGTTTTGATCAAACAGATCCTGCCCTTTTAAAAATGTTGCAATTAAATGGACGTAAACAAAAGAAAGAATTTGGCGATTATATTAAAGAGTTAAAAATAGTGCCTGTTTCTATTTCTTATCAATATGAACCGTGTGCAATTGCTAAGGCTAAAGAGCTTTATCATAAACAGCATCATGGTGAATATATTAAGTCAGCGGGTGAAGATATTGCCAGTATTGTTGAAGGTTTTAGTTCAGCTAAAGGGCATGTGCATTTAGCATTTGGACAGCCAATCGAATCTAAATGTGATAGTGCTGAAGAGCTTGCTAAAACAATTGATAGGCAAATTGTAGATTCGTTTTATTTGCACCCAGGTAATTACATTGCTGGTGGCTGTAAAGAGGCGGTAATAGACTCTCCAGATACAGCGACGTTTGAACAGCGTTTAGCCTGTGTACCAGAAGAGTTAAAACCGTTAGTGCTGGCCATGTACGCTAAGCCATTTCACCGTAAAACAGAGATAAATACCAATAGCTGTGAGTATTAATAATCCCAGCTCAACAAAACTAAGCAGCAATTAAATTGCTGCTTTTTTTTTGCTCAAAAATAACGCTATACTAATACCTCCTCTTCAACTGGGCGGTACTTATGCATGCAACAAATTGAAATATTTGATATTCCAAGTCCTTGCAAAAGTATTTGCTTAGTTAACAACAGAGGGTATTGCAAAGGGTGTTATCGTAGTCGGGATGAGCGCTTTTCGTGGAATACCTTATCGAACGACCAAAAAAAGAAGGTGCTTAGTTTGTGCCAGCAGCGCTACAAGCGCTATCTTCAAAAAAAGCAGCAAAATGCAGTGCCAAGCACGCAGGCGCAGCAGCAAGGGTTCGACTTTTAAAAGCTTAATCCATATTTGGCTCTTAGTGCGTACACAGTGCCATTGTTAGTTAGGTTAATTAATGACATTTTAAGCTTTTCTACTAAGTTTTCATTACGTTTATTTAAATAATGATAAAGCGGATAAGTACTCAATACTTCTTTTACAAAACAGCCTTGAGGTGACGGGAGCTCATTATTTTGCATTATAAAGTTAATCATCAAAGCTCCCTGTACTTTTTTCTGAGCAAGCAAATTAAGTTGGGTATTCATGCTTTTAACTTTAATAATATTCCCTGCAAACTGTGTGCTTGCTAAATAATGTTCTTGCACAGGGTAGCCATCAACAATTGCGACGCTATCGAGCTGTTCTAAACTGTTAGGTAAACAGTTTTTATATAATACTAAGTCAAACTTAAATAGCTCATAATCGACTCTAATTAAGTTTTCGTAATTTTCTTCAACGCTTGCATCTCTTCCTAACTGCCCATCAAGTACGCCATTATTTGCAGCGAGCAAAGCATTTTGGTGACTAAAATCGATTATATGTATTTTAAAACCGATATCTGCGTATGCTAACTTTAATAGCTCTAAGGCATAATCAGCTTGAGGTGTACTTTGCGGACGATTAAAAGTGAGGTTGTATTGATGACTAAAACAAGAGGCACTAAAAAATAAATTTACCAATAATAACAAGATACTAAAATGTCTATTCATTATCAGTTCCAATTACTACAGAAATAAATAAAATAAGACGCGTATAATAACAAGGAGATTACCTCTTGCCCAGTTTAGAGGGGGAATCAAATAATCTTAAAAGCGAATGAGGAAGTATTGTGAGTTTTAATTTATGCCTATTACCACGTGAAGGAAAATATCAAATTCAGTTAGATTATGAAGCGTCTTTTTGGGCGTATCAAATTAAGCGTAATAAAAAAACGAGAGAGCAAGTTTACAACACAATCCACAGCCGCCCAGTGGCAGAGCAAATGGTTTTGAAACAAAAATTTGAACAGTATTTAGCGCTAATGCTTAGCTAAATATCGATATAAAAATGTATAAAGTTGAAGTGTTAAATGAACTAAAAACCCCACTTGTGAATAAATTCTACAAAAAGCACAGCGTAAGAGGGCGTGCTAATAAACAAGATAAGGTATGGGTTACTTACTATAATAATGAAATAGTGGCAGCATGTAGGTTACAAGATAAAACAGAGTTTTTATTTTTATCTACCATGTTTGTTGCGCTGGAACATCGCGGTAAAGGGATTGCAAAACAATTGCTTTCAACACTCTTAAAGTCGCAAAATAGAGAGATAAAGACCTTCGCATATGAAAACGTAGCTGATTTATATTGTGCTATTGGTTTTAACCAGGTGTTAACATATACTCTTGCTTTACAAGTACTTTTTGATACTTACAAACATCGAAATATAGTCGCTCTAGAGTACCCATAATAATAAATAATAATATGGAATAAGCATGAGTAAATACGTTAATGGGATCATTAGTTGCTTTGTAGTTTTAATAACTATTCTAAGTTGCCAAGTAGGGGCACAAGTAAAACGTTTATCTCCTAGCGAAGGCTTATCACAAAGCTACGTTAATACAATGCTTATAGACACTAACGGTTACCTTTGGCTTTCGACAGAGGCCGGGCTTAATCGTTATGATGGCTATCAAGTTATTCCAATAAACGGCCCTAATGGTGAGTTAGAAGAGGCGATCATCGATCGTATTTACCAAGACCCTCAAGGGCACATTTGGATAGCCTCTTTACTTGCAGGCCTGTTTAGATACGACCCCGTAACAGATTCATATCAGCAATTTCTAGAAAAACCGACCAGTGAAGAAGAAATTATCAATCAGTCTGTTTTTAGTATGGTGGCTGTTGATAAAAAAACACTTTGGATTGGGCGAGGCCGCGACTTTGCAAAGCTTGATATCGCAACCGGAAAAATAACAACTATTTTTGAGCTGCCTGCTAAATATAAAAATACCCTTGTGAGAAAGCTGTTTGCCTACAATGGTTATATATTTATAGGTACAAGCCATGGTGCATACGTATTTGATATTGCCACCGAGCAAGTTAGACCTCTACAGCATTTAAAAGGTGAAGCTGAACATATTTACCAAAATAATGTGAAGTCTTTCGCATTAGGTGAAAATAAACAGTTGTTAGTAGGGGCGGTACAAGGCTTATACGAAGTTGATATTAGTAACTTATCAAAAATGTTTGAACGCCCAGATTTACCTTTTAAAAGTAAGGTATTACTAAGTGACTTAAATGTTTGGAGCATAGTAAACGAACACGGAACAATAGATTTAGCTACCGACAAAGGCTTGTTTAAATTTGATTTAAACACAAAAGAGCTGATTAAAAATACTCGAATAGCCAAAAGTAAGTACACACTTGCCGATACCAGTATTATTGATATGGCTAAAGATAAATCGGGTGGTACATGGGTTGCGACTAAGACTGATGGAGCGTTTTACTTATCTCACGACAGCTATCATTTTAATAATGTCGATGGCACTTTGCTCGGGGGGGATGGTTTATCACATCACTCTATCTGGGGGATTACCGAATATAAAGACAAGCTTTGGCTTGCAACGCATAACGGTATTACCGAGGTTGATTTAAAAACAAATATTGGTAAAGCTTATTTAAAAGACTACAAAGTCGACTTACTCACCACTGAGTTTACCGTATATGAAATAACGCCCTATAAAGATAATTTATGGCTTTATACAAACCGTGGTTTATTTATTTTTGACCCTGTAACGCATCAAGTTAGCGAACCAAAAGTGCATAACCCTGCTGATCAAGAGCTGATTACTGGTAGAGTGCATGGCGTTACACTAATGCCAAATGGCGATCTATACTTTGTGCACTCAGATCATGGGGTATTTATATACAATATAGATTCTCAAGTAATAACGCGTCTGGGTGGCCAGTTTGACCAGTTTGAACCCTTTTTAGCTCATGGTTTTTTACCCGCGTTGAGCAATAAGCCAGACTCGCCACTATTTTTTAATGCTGGAATTTTATATCAAGTAAACCCAAGTGATTTAGCACTTAAAATGATTTACAAAGTGCCAAAGCAGCACGAAAACGTAGCCATTAGCGTGCTTTCTTATTTAATTGATAACAACAATATATTGTGGATATCACTTTCTAATTTTGGCTTGATAGGCCTTGACGCATCTACTTATCAATTAGTACATACAATCGATTTAGAGAAGAATAAATTAGGCACATTGCTTTACGATATGGTGCTAGATGATGATGGCATGATCTGGATGAGTAGCCATAAAGGCATTTGGCGATTAAACCCAGAAACACTGCATTTTCAACAATTTTCTACGTCAGAAGGGCTACTCTCTGCTGAGTTTAATAGTAACGCCATGGCACAGCTCAAAGACGGCCATATTGCGTATGGTAGCTTAAAAGGTTTTACTTATTTTCACCCAATGGAAAACCAAAATTACCAGTCACTTATTGATCACGTAAATATTACGCGAGTTGATTTAATGTCACGAGATCTATCGCTTGATTTAAAACAGCCGCTCAACGAAGTTGTGTTAAATCATGATGATATTGGGCTTGAAGTGGCATTTTCGGCCATGGCATTTAGTAATCAAGAACGCATCATTTATGAGTATCAACTCGATAACGGACAAAAAAGTTATACTCGAAATAACAACCGCGTATTGTTTCCAAAATTGAATCCAGGTAATTACCAATTAAAAGTTTGGGCTAAAGACCCCCTGACTGGCGAATATACCTCGCCTGCTATTTTAAAAATAAAAGTAAAGTATCCGCTTTGGCGTGCACCTTATTTTATGGTGCTTTACGCCATGCTGTTTATTGGTTTTGTTGTTATGTGGGTTATGCGCCGTAATAAAATTCAGCGTATTTTATTGGCAGCAAATAAAGAAAGTAAAGAAAGCGAAGCGCGTTTAAAATTAGCGCTTGAAGGCAGCGAATCGGGTGTTTGGGATTGGGAGTCGAGCAACCCAAGCATTTACCAACCCCGCTTAGCCAGTGAGTTAAGCTACGAAAATGAAACCGTAAGCCTTGATGAATATTTATCTAAAATTCATCCGCAGGACAAACAGCTATTTCGCTTAGAGTGGCTTGAATTTTTATCTACCGATAAAGGCTACTTTAATTGTACCTACCGCCTGCGCCATGCAAAAGGCTATTGGCGCTGGTATAAGGACTTTGGAAAAGTAGTTGAGTGGGATGATAAAACTCCACAAAAAGTAGCGGGTACTTATACAAATATGACCCGTGAGATGGTGTTTGAAGAACACGCTTTACTATTTACGGCAGCATTTGAGCAAACACGTGATTGGGTGTTTATACTCGATAAAAACTTAAATATTCGGGCTTCTAATAAATCACTGCAAACCGCCTTTAACTTCACCGCTGAGTCGTTATCTAGCCGGACTTTAAATTTAGGTATATCGCGCAGCAATCGTTTTGATTATTTACGCATTATGCAAAAGCTATCTGTTGGGGAGCATTTTTCGTGCGAAGACAGTGTGGTTTTAGCTAATGGTGAATCGCGTCATGTACTTGTGAAAATAAGTGCAGTGGCCGATAACGAGCAGCGCCTTAATAGTTATGTCATTATTTTAACCGATATAAACGCACAAAAATCAGCTGAAAACGAGCTGCACCTATTGGCCAACTACGATGCCTTAACTGGGCTGCCAAATCGTACATTATTTAATGACCGCGTTGAACACGCCCTTGAACAAGCAAAACTGCATGGATGCAAAGTGGCTTTGTTACATATCAATATTAAACGTTTTAAATACTTTAATGACTCATTAGGGCACGAAGCGGCTGATGAGCTAATTAAAGAAGTTGCTGAGCGCTTAAAGTGCTCTTTGCGACCATCGGATAGTGTTGCGCGATTTGGTGGCGATGAGTTTGTCGTGTTAGTAGAAGATATTCATCAGATAGAGCAAGTACTTATAATATGTACTAAGTTGATGGATTGCGTGAATCAAAATATTGCGATTAATGGTCAAGTTGTAAACGTTAATTTAAGTATTGGTGTGTCGATATCGCCAGATGACGCAGAGCAAGGCCCCGCACTTTTAAAAGCTGCGAGCATAGCGTTATATCATGCAAAAGACTCTTTAGAAGGGCGCTACCAGTTTTATAAGCAAGAGATGAACCAGCATGTTCAAAGAGCGCTGCATCTTGAATCTCAGCTTACTAGAGCGTATCGAGAAGAAGAGTTTTGTAATTACTATCAGCCTATTATTAATGCTAAGAGCCAAAAAACAGAAGGCTTTGAAGTGCTGCTGCGTTGGCCCGAAAATAAACTAGTACAAACTCAAGAGTTTTCGCTGGCTGCAGAGGGGATAGGCTTAATTACAAAAATTATGCTGCAGACCTTTGCGCGCGCTTTATTGGAGTTAAAAGAGTGGCGAAAAGCCTCACCTAACCTGTATTTATCTATTAACTTATCAGCACTAGATTTTGAGTTTAAAGAACTCGTACCTGAAATTAAAAAAGCGTTAAATAATTCAGGTGTATCATCTGAGGCAATTGTTTTTGAAATAACCGAATCAATATTAATGCGTGATTCAAAAGAAGCGCTGCACAGCATGGAACAACTTAAAAAGTTGGGTTGTAGATTGTACATGGATGATTTTGGTACAGGTTACGCATCACTTACTTATTTAAAGCGTTTCCCTATTGATGTACTTAAAATAGATAGAAGCTTTGTACAAGACATAGGCATAGACTCTGATGATGAGGCCATTATCCAATCAACACTCGCGCTTGCAGATAGTTTAGGCAAAGAGTGTGTCGCTGAGGGCGTAGAAAGCTCGCACCAACTTGCTTTTTTAAAGGCGAGAGGGTGCAAGCATTTCCAAGGGTATTTATTTAGTAAACCGGTACCTAATACCGAAGTACTCGCGCTTATTAATCGCGATTGGAGTGATATATTCAATTGAGAATAGTCGCACGGATTTAGGGCCTTTTACCGCAGTGTCTGCAAAACAAATGGCTGTTATGCTCATTTAACTGCGTTTTAATGGCCTTATTAGCTTCAAGTTTACTCAAGCCTAGCTTATGGCGTAGCTCTTCTAGGTGTACTTGTTGGGTGTCATTAAGTGTGCCATCTTGAATTGACTCGTGCACAGCGTCTTCAAAAAACTGACGGCGTTTACGTATCTGTTCTGAAAAACTAGACGCCAGTAATCCGGTAGGAATAGCGACCATACCCATGCTCAGTAGTGTGATAACGCCACCGAAAAACTTACCCAATGGCGTTATAGGTACTACATCGCCATAACCAACGGTCGTTAGTGTTGCCATTGCCCACCACATAGCCGCAGGAATAGAGCCAAATTTATCGGGTTGTATATCGTGCTCAATTAAATAAATTCCGCATGAAGCTAAAATAAGCACAACGGCCATTATAAAAAAAGCAGCCATTAATGAACTACCTTCATCGTTAAAGGCTTTTAAAAGTAGTTGCATGGCGCGTGAGTAGCGAGTGAGTTTAAATACTCTTAATAATCTGAGTATGCGTAAAAAACGTAAATCGAGAGGAAATAAAAACATCATTAAGCTTGGCAAAATCGCTATTAAGTCGATTAACGCAAGTGGTGATAAAAAATACTTTAATCTGCGTTTACTGTTTGAGCCTTCCATTGCTTCATATTGTGTTTTATCTACACAGGCCCAAAGCCTGGCTAAGTATTCAATAGCAAAAATAGCGACCGATACAATTTCTAAAACTAAGAATTCGTAGTAATACTGCTCTGCCACACTTGGGATTGACTCAATAACAATGGCTACAACGTTAATCATTATTAAGCTAATGAGTGCAATATCAAGAATATGCCCTGAACGTTGATATTGACCTGTACCTTCAAACAGGCAAGCCATTTTTTGGCGTAAAGTTTGCGGTTCATTCATTATTTAAGTTTAAGTACCATGTTAATACTGCCTTCTTCAAAGTCGCGACTAATTTTAAAACCTAGCTTACGGGCAAGTTCAATCATCCCTGTATTCTCTGGTAAGGTTATGCCTTCAATCGACTCTACACCTTGGCGTTTGCAGTGATTAATTGCAGCGCTCATTAGTATACGACCAAGCCCTAAGCCTTGGCAGTCTGAGCGTACTACAATAGCAAACTCAGCATGTAGGTTATCGGGGTCCATAATGACGCGAGACACACCCAGTGTACGGGTTTTACCTTCAAAGCGTTGGCACACAATAAACGCCATTTCACGGTCGTAATCAATTTGCGTCATTTTAGCGAGTTGATCGTGGTTAAACTGTGGAAGCTCGCCAAAAAAGCGTTTATATCTGTCTTCTTTGTTAAGTGACTCGTCAAATACTTTATGGGCTTGTTCATCTTCCGGTTTTATCGGTCTGAGCGTAGCTTGAGTGTTATTTTTAAGTGTTACCACTTCAACAAGTTCAATAGGGTAGGGACGAATAGATAAGCGCTTACGATTGCTCTGAGCTTGATAGCGGTTAAGTGTCATAGTGGCATCGAGCACTAAAAACTGTCCATTGCTGGCAAGTATAGGATTTAGTTCCATTGAGCTTATATCGGGTTGATCAATAACTAACTGAGAAATACGCGTTAGCAGTGCACATAAACGATACTTATCAACTTTCTCGGGGAGTATGCGCTCCTTTAATACGCCTTTGTCGTGCGCTGCGGCAATTAAATACTTTGCCAAGTTCATATTCAGTGGAGGCAGAGCAACGGCGGCTTGTGCATATTCAAGGCCGGTGCCTGCTTCACCTAATAATATAACTGGGCCAAAATTAGGCTCGGTTTTAATTGCAATTCGCAGCTCATTTGCGCCTGCTCGCGGCGCCATTTTTTGTAATGAAAACCCTTCAATAACAGCATCCGGATAAGTGTTTTTAATACGGATAAGCATCGCAAAAGCAGTTTGTTCAACCTCGTTGGCGTCGTTTAAATTAAGCACCACCCCACCTACTTCAGACTTTGAGGCAATACTTGGACTAATCAGTTTTAATGCGACTGGAAAACCAAGCTCTATGGCTTGCTCTTTGGCTTCTGTTGGGGTGTAAGCGACCTCAGTTTGAATGCATTTAATACCATAGTGGTTCAATACTTGGCTTGCCTGATGAGTAGGTAAGTAGCTTTGTCCATCATCTAAAAACTCATTAATAAGGGTTCTAGCTGCCACCTTATTTATTTTAGCGTCATCAGTGTTCGACTCAGGTGTTTGCGTTAAATGCTTTTGGTTACGACGATACGTTACCAAGTGCATAAATGCGCCTACAGCCCCTTCGGGCGTACGATAAGTGGGTATTGCGTTGTTTGAGCACACTTTTCTGGCGGCGTAAGATGCGTCTTCACCCATAAAGTTAGTTATAACGTAAGGGCGCGCCATTTTGGGTAATGTTTGTAAGGTTTCTACAATAATGTTGGCGTAGTCTTCGCTGGGCGCAAGCGCTGAGGGAGTATGGATAATCAGTAAGTTTTTAACTTCTTTTGCGTGCAGTAAAATTTCTAATGCTTGCTTATAACGCGCAGGTGCTGAGTCGCCAAAAATATCCACAGGGTTTGAGGTGGTTTCTGATTGTGGAATGACTTTATTTAGCGCATTTCGGGTTTCAATGCTTAGTTCTGCTAATTTACCGGAGCTTTGAATTAGCTCATCAACAGCCATAACACCCGGGCCGCCACCATTAGTTAAAATTGTCAGTTGTTCTACTTTTAATAATTTTGGATGCATGGCGAGTGTTTGTGTCGCTGCAAATAGCTCTCGTAAATCATTTACACGCAGCATACCCGCTCGTTGAAATAACGCATCGTAAACAGCGTCAGAGCTTTGCTTTCCACCGGTGTGAATTTCGGCTGCAAGTGCGCCCGCAGTTGTTTTACCTGTTTTAATCGCAATTACAGGCTTACTAAAGGCCGCGGCTCTTGCTGCTGATATAAAGCCACGAATATCTTCAATGTTATCTATGTAGAGTAAAATAGCTTTGGTTTTAGCATCACGACCTAAAAAGTCGAGTAGTTCATTAAAGTTTATATCAAGGCAATCGCCTACTGATACAAAATATGAAAAGCCAATTTCTTTGTTTTTAGCCCAATCTAAAATGGTTGAGCATACTGCTGCTGATTGTGATACAAATGCTATTTTACCTGGGCTTGCCACGGTATGTGAAAAGCTCGCATTTAAACCAATATGAGGGATCAGCAAGCCTAAACAGTTGGGTCCAAGCAAAGTAACTTGCTTGGCTTGAGCACATGCTTTAAGCGCGCTTTTTTGCTCCCCAGACAGCCCATCGGCAATAACAATAGCGGTTTTACAGCCAAGCTCTCCAAGCTGCTCAATAATATCAATTAAGGTGTTTTTGTTAGTACAAATAACAGCAAGGTCGGGTACTTTTGGTAAGTCAGCAATAGAAGGGTAAGCAAGTACGCCATGTACTGCGCTATGGCTTGGAGTAACAGGCATTATTGGCCCTTTAAAGCCACCTTGAAGTAAGTTGCGCATAACCACAAAACCAGCCCGAGTTGATATGTTAGAGGCGCCAATAACGGCCACTGAGCTTGGGTTAAAAAATTGGGTTATACGCTTAAGGCTCATGGTTTTTCCTAGGCTGATTAAATTTTGCGTTATTTATAGTCTCAATGTACCCTGTTTACTGTGTTATTTCGAGCGTCTCGATGCTTATTATTGATATCAATCAAGGAGATTATTGTGAATAAAACCCCCGGTTTTTACATTGTTATAGCGGCTATTTGTTTAAGTATAGGCTTAATTAGCTTAGGGTTTATTTTAAAAAGTACCGCTTTGAGTGTGAAAGGGATGGAACGTACTGTGCAGGTTAAGGGATTGGCCGAGCGAGAAGTAATAGCCGATACGGTAATTTGGCCTCTGCAATTTAGTGATGCCGACAATAACCTTGAAAAATTAGTAAGCCGAGTTGAGAAAAAAAATGATGCGGTAACTGCTTTTTTAAAACTCCATGGTTTTGACGACGATGAAATAACAATAGGTAGCCAGTCAGTTATTGATAAGCAAGCACGTGAATACAGTAATGAAAATCAACAATTTAGATACATAGTGCGCTCAAATATTATTGTTTATTCTGCTGCGCCAGATAAAGTGCAAAACGCGCTGAGTAAAGTAAGCCAACTTGCTAAACAAGATATCGCAATAGTGCAAGATAGCTACGAAACAAAAGTTGAATACATCTTTACTGGCCTCAATGATGTAAAGCCTGCGATGGTGCAAGAAGCAACTGAAAAAGCGCGTGAAGTCGCTAATAAATTTGCTAAAGACTCTAATTCAAAATTAGGCAAAATAAAAACAGCTCGCCAAGGGCAATTTAGTATCAGTAATCGAGATTCAAACACACCGCAAATAAAAAATATAAGAGTGGTAACCAGTGTTGAATATTATTTAAATGACTAGGGCCTGTTGACCTTTCAGGATTAAAATTTGTTCAATCTTGGGGCGATTTAATCGCGGCGTGAGGTTTGTAACCTAGCGGGCTAAGTAAAAACCGAGCAAAGCTTCCGCGTCCTGCTCACGCCCCTT
Source organism: Pseudoalteromonas sp. SR45-5 (assembly GCF_014163565.1). NCBI lineage: Bacteria > Pseudomonadati > Pseudomonadota > Gammaproteobacteria > Alteromonadales > Pseudoalteromonadaceae > Pseudoalteromonas > Pseudoalteromonas sp. SR45-5. The sequence continues at coordinate 13,316 of NZ_JACJDN010000015.1, forward strand.
ACCTACATCCATGTAGGCAACAAAGAGTAAATTGCCCCTAGGCAGAACCCTTCGGCAGCGCATGTTTGGCATTTATTCCACGTTACCGCCTATTTATGGGAAATAACCACGCTGCATAGGCTCTGCCTTGCCTAAATACCAAACATACTGCTGTAAATTTAACCTCGAAAGATAAGCAGGCCCTAGGAAATAATATGTCAGAGTCTAAATATGGTCAGTTTGTACTGGCGCCCCGTTCGTATTTTTTCACTGCTATAGCGAGCGTAGTATTTGCGTTTAAAGGCTTTAGTTATAATGCATGGCGGATGGAGGCAAGTGAAGATAACAATAATACACGCATTGCTAGCTTTCAAATTTTACAAGAACTAGCCGAGCTTATTGTATTTGCGGCACATTACGATAATAACAAAATAGATGGCAGCCCCAGAAAAGGCTGGGTTAAAGTTAACTTAATTCATGACTTAAGCTACTTAGCCGTTGATAAAGTACATTTAAAAACAAAAGACTTACAAAAGGTCTGGCAAACAAATTGGCCAAATATGGTTGATCACCAAAGTGCTGCGCAATCTATTACACATGCCATAGACAGTGTGCGTACAGAAGTTGTGAGTGAATTAAAGCGCCTTGATTAAGTGAGCAACTTGCGCCGTTGAGCGTTGCAAGTAAGCGGCGCTCAGTAAAATTGTGGTCTCGTTAACTTTTTGCCCTTTTATTACGTTGGCAAGCTGTTGTTTAGCGTTAGGATTTTGTTTTTGCTCTATTTCCATTAATGCTAACAAAGCTGAAAATTCATGCTTTACCGGTGTGCTAGGTTTATTTGCATAGGCTATGTAGCAGGCAACCGGTGTTAAGCCATGAGAGTTGGGCTGCGCCAGCGCTTTAGCTAACTCATCATTTGATTCAAACAACATCAAAGAGCGCACATAGTTAAATGGCAGCTTTGTCGCATCGGCATGCTTAAACACATTGTGCAGTACGTTATTTCCTTGTGTATCTTGTACTAAAAAGCCTTTATTTACTTTCAGCGCAGGGGTAAAAAAGCTCAATGCGTCAATATTAGTGAGTTGATTAATAAATGGAGAAGGCGCTGTGTTAGAGCTTAATATCCGCGTTGCTATGTTTTGCATAAAGTCATACTTAACACTCAACCGTTGGGCGCTGTCATATAAATGGTTAAGCTGCAAAGTTTGCTGAGCAGGGCTTAACTGCTTAAAGTCGTTATCGAGCTCATTTAACTGTTGCTTTGAAATACGCGCATTAAGTAGTTGTATGCTTAAATCCATTATTATTTCCAAAAATCTTTTTTACTACTATAAAACAAAAAAGGCCGCAAATGCGACCTTTCATATTTAAAGCAATTGTTTAAATTGGTTTTAAGCTTTTTTGCTTGCTACCCATTCATTAACAAAGTTCTCTAGTACATTTAGTGGTACAGGACCATTTTTAAGTACTACGTCGTGGAACTGGCGAATATCAAACTTATCACCCAGTTGCTTTTTAGCGTCTTCACGAAGCTCTAAAATCTTAAGCATACCCACTTTATAAGCCGTTGCTTGTGAAGGCATTACAATGTGACGCTCAACCATTTTAACACCGTCAGATGTTGCATTAGGCGTGTTATTCACGTAGTAATCAATACCTTCTTGGCGAGTCCACTTCATCGCGTGAATACCCGTATCAACCACTAGACGACATGCGCGCCATAGCTCCATTGAAAGACGACCAAAATCTGAGTAAGGGTCTGAGTACATGCCCATTTCTTTAGGAATAAACTCTGAGTATAAACCCCAACCTTCAATATATGCTGTGTAGCCACCAAATTTACGGAACTTAGGAACGCCTTCTAGTTCTTGCGAAATAGCGATTTGCATGTGGTGACCCGGAATACCTTCGTGGTAAGCAAGTGCTTCCATTTGATATGTTGGCATAGCTTCCATGTCATAAAGGTTAGCGTAGTAAATGCCTGGGCGTGAACCATCTGGAGCTGGCTGTTGGTAAAATGCCTTGCCCGCAGCTTTTTCACGGAATGCTTCAACTGCTTTTACTTTTAAATCAGCTTTTGGTTTAACAATGAATAACTCATCTAAGCGTGTTTTCATTGTATCAATAAGTCCAGTGGCTTCATCAAGGTAGCGTTGCTTACCTTGTGCATCATTAGGGTAGTAAAATTGTTTGTCAGTTTTCATAAACTGCATAAACGCTTTTAAGTCGCCTTTAAAGCCTACTTTATCTTTAATTTCACGCATTTCATCATGAATACGTGTCACTTCAGATAAACCAATTGCATGAATTTCTTTAGCCGTTAAATCTGTTGTTGTAGTGCGCTTAAGTGCGTTGTTATAAAACGCTTCGCCATCTGGTAATTTCCATGCGCCATCGCGATCATCAGCACGCTTCTCAAGCTGCGCTAGGTAATTAATTAGCTTAGAGTAAGATGGTTTAACAGCCGATTTTAATGCATCTGATGCATCGCTGATTAATGAGTCTTTTTCGTTTTGGTTAATTTCAAGCGCTGTTACTTTTCGTTTAAAGTCAGCAAGCAATGTAGAATCATCGCCTTTTTCAAACGGTGCACCGTGAATAATGTTTTTGCTTGAATCAATAACATGCGGGAATACAAATTTAGGGGCTATGATGCCTTTTTCTGCACGTACAGTTAAATCAGCGATAAGCTGATCAATAACACCAGTTACACCATTTAGGCGTGAAATGTAGTCTTTAGCTTCTTTTACATTACTAATTGAGTGCTGATTAATTAAAAACGCAGGGATCATAGAATGTGTACCAAACATCTGGTTCACAGGGTAATTATGGTAGCGCCATTTAAAGTCAGCAATTGAGCTTTCAAGATCCTGTTTTTTTAAGTCGTAGCTAACTTTTGTTGCATCATCTAATAGATCACGATTAATTGCTTTTAATGCAACTAGGTCAGCTTTTGTTTGTGCTAAATCTTTAAGCTTTCTTTCTTCGCTGCCATCGTCCCATTTATCGTAATCTTGCTTAATCCCCATGTATGTTTGATATACAGGGCTGCTCATTACATCGCGGTTAAATGTATCTTCAAAAAATGCATTGGCTTTGTCTATTTCACTTTGTTGTGATTGAACTGCTTGTGCAATAGGGGCTGAAGTAGATTGTTGTGTTGTTTGCTGGCAACCAGCAAGTAGTGCAACGCTTACTGCGGCCGCAATAAAAGTGAGTTTACGCATTGTTTTCCCTTTTGTTGTTAGAAACCCATTAGGGTGATTTATATTTATTAGTTTTATATTGTTGTGCAGTGCCTTAGCGCTACACAAACAATTCTAGCAGGTCATTTAAAAAGCGATGACCTTTTAAGGTTACCTGCCAATGGCTGTCTGTTTGAGTCAATAAACCTTTATTTATTGCTTGGTTTAATGCACTTTGCTGACTTTGCAGCGGCAGTGTTGTTAGTTTATTAAAATCATTGATTGGGCAAGGCTCAACAAGGCGAAAGCGATTCATAAAAAATTCAAACGCTAAATCGTCTTGCTCTACATGCCAGCTTTTATACATATACGGTTTAATTAAATCCATATAGCCGCGTGGATGTTTAACCTTTTCGGTACGCGTTATAAGCCCTGTATTTGCATCAGTAACCTTACCATGTGCGCCGCAGCCAATACCGAGATAATCGCCAAAACGCCAATAATTTAAGTTATGTTGGCATTGATAGCCCGGTTTTGCATAGCCTGATATTTCGTATTGCACGTAACCTGCTTGCGCGAGTAACTCAACCCCTTGTTCTTGAATGTCCCACAGTGTTTCATCTTGTGGCAAGGTAGGGGGTTTTGAAGCAAACTGAGTATTGGGTTCAATAGTTAGTTGATACCAAGATATATGCGGTGGATCGAGTGCTATTATTTGTTTTAAATCACTCAGTGCATCATCAAGTGTTTGCCCAGGTAAGCCATGCATTAAATCAAGGTTAAAGCTATTTAAACCGGCTTCTTTAGCTTGTTGCGCGGCATAGTTTGCCTCGTCGCTGCCATGAATCCGACCAAGTGCTTTTAACTTGTCGTTTTGCATGCTTTGCACACCGATAGAAATACGGTTAATGCCTGCTTTTACGTAATCTTTAAAGCGACCTGTTTCTACTGTACCAGGGTTGGCTTCAAGGGTAATTTCGCAGTGTTCTTCAAGCCCAATTAGGTTGTCGACTTCATTTAATAATCGGGTATAAGCTGCACCAGTTAATAGGCTTGGCGTGCCGCCACCAATAAAAATACTGTGAATTTTACGCCCTTGCACTAAGTGCAAATCTGCTTTCAAGTCATCAATTAAGTGTTGAACATATTCAGCTTCAGGTATTTCACCTTTTTGTCCGTGGCTATTAAAATCGCAGTACGGGCATTTTTGCACGCACCAAGGCACGTGCACATATAAGCTCAGTGGTGGAAGGTTCACAGGCCGCCTTTTTGCTGTAGTTCTAGTAATAATTTTTGCAGCGCTTGTCCGCGATGACTCACTGCATTTTTTTGCTCTTTTGTAAGCTCAGCACTCGTACAATTTTTCTCTGCTACAAAAAACACAGGATCGTAACCAAATCCACCGTTGCCATTTTGAGTGAGCGTAATTTCGCCCTCCCAACTAGCACTACAAATAAGCGGAGTCGGGTCGTCTGCGTGGCGCATTAACACCAGTACACACCAAAAACGTGCACTGCGAATAGGATAA
>NZ_JACJDN010000160.1:0-7078 GCF_014163565.1 Pseudoalteromonas sp. SR45-5
CTAATCAAGATATATTAAAAAGGCTGAATTACATTATGTAATTCAGCCTTTTTTAGATTAGTTTAAAGCTACGGTCTTAAACTCTAAAATAAGACTTTAAAATAAGCGACCTTCGCCAGCATAGGTACCCACTTGTATTTTTGCATAAATGGCATCGGCTTTTTCTTTAGCTGCTTCAATTTCTTTAGGCAGCATTTTACGCTCATCAAGTTTACGGCTATGACTCGCTTGCATATTACCGTTGTACTCAGCGATAGTATTCCAAATATATGACTTTTCAAGATCTTTTGGCATACCTAGTCCTTCAAAATACATGAGGGCTAAATTAAATTGCGCTAAAGAGTAATTGTTTGCAGCTGCTTTTTCGTACCAGTTACGTGCCGCTTCATAGTCTCGTGTAACACCCACGCCATTAGCGTACATTACGCCCAAATTAAATTGAGCTGCAGGTAAATTCTTCTTAGCTGCTTTTTCAAATAAGGTAACTGCCATTTGATGATCAAGTTTTACGCCTTTACCTTCATCGTATAAAACAGCTAGAGCAAACATCGAATCAGCATGGTTCTTTTTAACGCCTTGTTGATAAAGCGCAGCTGCTTTGCGGTAATCGCGTGTTACACCGTATCCACCTTCGTATAATTTGGCTAGTTCGTAAATTCCTGGCGCAAAACCTTTATCTGCTAGGTATTGGAATTCTTTTAGGGCGACTGCAAATTCACCTTCGTTAGCTGCTCTTATGCCATCTTCTAATGTTGCATGAGCGAAAGGGCTGGCAAGTAAAACGCCAGCAAGAATGAGTGCTTTTAAATTAAACTGTGACATATTAATGCCTCCAATTATTAATAGTTTCGATAGATTTTAGGGCCAGTACATTTTTTAGATTAAACATCCACTGCTATTTAGGCTCGCCCTTGAGGCGGTTTGCTCTTTGTTGCTCGGTTTTTTAATGAGCTTACTAAGTTACAAACTTCGCGCGGCGATTAAATAGCGCCTAGATAGAACAGATTTAATCCTAAAAGGTCAACAGGCCATAGTTAAATGCTAAATTATTAAATTTTTGCACTATTTGCGCATTTTAAACGTTTAATACTCAATGCATTTAAGTAGAGACTAAATCGGTTACTATAAATAGATGCAAAAAAGGGTGTCTACTGTTATGTTTTACGCCAGCTTTAGCCTAAACGCAAGGCGATACCTTATCAGATCGTGCGTATAAAATGTAAATAACAGCACGGTGGACTTTTAAGGTAAGTAAACGAGTTTAGAAGTGTAAGATACAGATTTTATAGAAAATTTAAAGAAATAAAAAAAGCCCGTTAGGGCTTTTTTGAATCATATTAACCGTCACTAATATGAGCAATGTAGCAAGTAAATGTGATATTTGATGTTATTACTTGGGTCGAGTAAGTAATAACACGAAGCGGCACGCTCTTCTTTTAATGTGTCAGCATCCTTGCTGAATATTCTTCCGTAAGCACTGAGGTCGTTACACTGTGTTTGTACGAACGATTATCAGTTAGATCTAAATACAAGTCAATACTTAAATGATAATTATTATCAAATGAGTTTTGAGCTTTGCCACAATCTAAATAATAGAGAAGGTTATGCTTAATAATTTCAAAGCAAAAAAACTAAAACAGATATGCCTTGCTGTAAGTATGTTGTTTTTATGTAGTTGCTCGGCATCTTTTACTTACAATAATTTGAGTTGGCTTTCGTCATTTTGGGTAGATGATTATATTGATTTAAATAAAACACAAAATAAGCAGCTTAAAAAGATCATTAACACGACCCAAGCGTGGCATAGAAGTACGCAGCTACCAGCCTACAAACAAGACATTCAAAATATTAAGGCACTTTTTAACAACACACTAAGCATTGAGAAGTTAAAAGAGCAGGTGGTTTTTGCTAAAAAGCATTGGCAAAACCTACTTGAATACGCGCACATACCTTTAGCTGAGCTTGGGGCAACCTTATCAAGTGAGCAAAGAGAAGAACTTTTAAACAATATTCAAATAAAAATTAACGACGAACGCGAAGAGTTTAACGAACAAACCCCGCTTGAGCGAAAAAGTGAGCGCTTGGAAGAGCAATTTGAATACTACGAGCAGTGGATAGGCAAGCTTAATAAACAACAAAAAGCGCTGATTAAATCAACTAATGAGCAACATCAAGACTCAGGAACGCTGTGGCTAGAGTACAAGCAGAAGCGTTTGAATGCAGCCAAACAGATATTTACAAATGCTGAAATTACAAAAAAAGAATTTATAAATCAGTTAAGTACGGTTATTAAAGAGCGCGAACTTTATATGAGCGACGCACTATTGAAAACCAATGAAGCAAACTTAAATTTATATATAAATTTACTCTACGAATTAAACTCAACTCTAAATGATAAACAACGCCAAAGCGTTAATGATCAATTTGATGAGTTAATTGAGACCTTAAACGATATAATAGAGGAGTAAATTGTGCGTGAATTATTAAGTTTTAAATTAGCTGTTTAGGCTGGTTTGTTTTTAAACGCAATAAATGCTTTTAAAGGGCAATATATGGTTACAGATTTAAAAAGTATCTTAAACACTTGGTATCCGAATAGGGATAACCAAGAATGGGTTTTAGCTACTTTGTACAAAATTGAAGGCTCTAGCTACAGAAAACTAGGGGCTATGATGCTTATATCTAGCCTAGGCGAGCGCCTGGGGATGCTTTCGGGTGGCTGTTTAGAAGCTGATATACAGCGCCATGCTAAACAAGTAATGAGTACTTTAACAAGTAAAACCATCAGTTATGATGCCACCGATGAAGACGATTTAACATTTCAACTTGGTATTGGTTGTGGGGGCATAGTACACATTTTACTGCAGCCCATTCACAAAGCTAATGACTATTTACAGTTAGAGCTTGTATCTAAAGCACTTAATGAGAATAAACCAGGGCGATACCTTCAACAGGTAAGCCCCATTTTGCCAGCCGGTAGTGGTGTATTTACGCAAAATGATGAGTTACATGGTTTATCAATGAACCGCAAAGCGCAGTTAATAGAATTAAAAGGCGCTACGTGCTTACAAACTTCTATTTATCCGCCGCCTCATTTATTAATAGTGGGTGGTGGGGCCGATGCGGTTCCGGTTTATACATTTGCCAAACAACTTGGTTGGAGTGTAACTGTATGGGACACGCGTGCAGCCAATGCAAAAAGGCAATATTTTAAAAATGCAGATGCTATTTTGCGTATCACACCGAGTGAGTTAAAAGAATATTGCATAACTAATAAAGTCGATGCGGCTATTTTAATGGCTCACAGCGTTGAGCTTGACGCGAGTACGTTAGCTCAATTTAAAGATGTTTCTTTTAAATATATAGGGTTATTGGGTCCTAAGCACAGGCGTGAACAAGTTTTAGAGCACGCGAATACGCGTGTTTCACAAATAAAGTCTCCTGTTTTTGGGCCTGTCGGTTTAAATTTAGGCGGCGACTCGCCAGAGAGTATTGCACTATCGCTGATCAGCGAAATACACGCAGTGCTGTGTGACAAAAACGCCCAATCGCTAAGCCATTGGGGGCAAGAGGAGTGCTAATTGCAAAAGTTGTTTTAGCCGCAGGGCAATCATCTCGCTTTAACGGCTGTAAATTAACGGCTGATATCGGGTTTGGCAAAACAATGATTGAGCATGCAGTAAATACACTTCAAGCACTTGATGACACGCCCGTGTATGTAGTTACCGGGGCATGGCATAAAGAAGTAGCACAAGTACTAGCCGGTTATAAAAACATAGAGCTAATTGAGAACAAGCAATGGAGCCAAGGTTTAGGTAATTCAATCGCGATAGCGTCTCAAACTGTGTTTAAAAATAAGTCCCTTGATGGGATTTTATTTATGCTTGCGGATCAGGTTGAGCTAAAAGTAGCGCACTTAAGTGAGCTAGTTACTGGTTTTACACGTAATCCATCGCGCTGGTGCGCAAACTATGGCGAGCGTTTAGGTGTACCCGCTATATTCCCAGCGGTTGATTTATCTCAGCTTGCAAGCTTAACTTCGGATAGAGGTGCACAGCAATTATTGCGCTCTAGTCGTGAGGTTGTTAACACAATTAGTTTAAGTAGTGCGAGTTTAGATATAGATACGCAAGAGCAATTAAGTGAGTTTTTAAGTAAAACAGAATATAAAAATTTTAATGAAAAAATATAACGAGTAGGGTCAGTAGTTATATTTTTAATAGCTATAGTCACTTTTGAAGCTGTTCGTATAGTTTAAAAGTGACTATAGAAGTCGTAATTAAGGGGCAAGCTATGGTGACGTTTACAATTAATGGCAAGGTGGTTGAATCACACGCAAGTGAAGATACACCATTGTTATGGGTTATTCGCGATGAAATTGGATTAAAAGGTACGAAGTTTGGTTGCGGTATTGCAATGTGTGGCGCGTGTACGGTGCATTTAGATGGGCAAGCAACTCGCTCCTGTGTTTTACCAATTGGCGCTATTGCAGGAAAAAACATTACCACAATTGAAGGGCTTAATAACGAACACCCACTTCAAAAAGCATGGGTTGAAGAGCAAGTACCACAGTGCGGTTACTGTCAGTCGGGGCAAATAATGCAAGCTGCTACATTACTGGCAGCTAATCCAAGTCCTTCAGATGAAGAAATAGTAAGCCATATGAATGGTAACTACTGTCGCTGTATGGCTTATAAACGTATTAAAACTGCTATTCAACGCGCTGCAGATGAGTCACAAAGTGTAGTAAATATATTTGATCCAAATGCACAAGACGCTTAACTGGAGCCGATAATGAAAAAATTATTTCAAAAAAATAGCGAAACCGTTAATTTAAATCGTCGCTCGTTTATGATTGGCACTGCTAGCGCAGGCTTAGTCATGGCGTTTGCCCCTGCGTTATTTTCGGGTTCGCTCAGTGCAAAAGAATCAATTGCGCAACAGGCTTTTTCACCCACTATTTGGTGGACTATGAGCACCGACGGCGCTGTAGAAGTGAGTATTGCTAAAGCTGAAATGGGTCAACATATTGGTACTGCTCTTGCGCGTATTGTGGCTGATGAACTTGAATGTGATTGGGATAAAGTATCAATTACCTACGTAGATACTCATGAAAAATGGGGCTTTATGGTAACGGGTGGTTCATGGTCTGTATTTCAAAGCTTTAAGCCATTATCTCAAGCCGGCGCTGCGGGTCGAATTGCATTAATAGAAGCAGGAGCGAAAATGCTCGGCGTGCCTGCAAGTAAATGTCGTGCTGAAAAGGGCTATATTATTTCAGGCGAAAAATCGGTTAGTTACGCAGACATAGTTAAAAAAGGCGAGTTTAATCGTACATTTACCAGTGATGAAGTTGCAAACCTTCCACTAAAACCGGCTAATAAACGTCATTTAACAGGGCTTAAACAAGATTTTAAAGCGCTTGATATACCAGCCAAAACAAATGGTACAGCAGTATATGGGATAGATGTAGAAGTTGAAGGCATGCTGTACGCGCGTCCAGTTATTCCACCAACTCGTTATGGCAGTACAGTAACAAACGTTGATGATAGTGCAGCAAAAGCAATTAAAGGTTACAAAGGCTATGAAATTTTAAATGACCCTAGTAACACAGTGCAAGGCTGGGTTGTTGTATTAGCTGATAGTTACCCAAGTGCCATTAAAGCAGTAGATGCTTTAAAGGTGAGTTACAAAAAGGGTGAGTCGGCAAATATATCTGAAGCTGATATTCAAAAAGAAGGTAAGCGATTATGCGAGCAACGTGACTCGGGTACTTTGTTTGTTGATGAAGGCGATATAAAGAAAACTCAAGCAGACGCTAGTGAGTTGTTAGAATCAATGTATACCACAGCGACAGCGAGTCATTATCAGCTAGAGCCATTAAATGCGGTTGCAGAGTTTAAAGACGGAAATTGGATTATTCATACAGGTAACCAGTGGCAGTCACTTACGTTACCAGCGCTTGCTAAAGCACTCGATATAGAACAAAACAAAGTAATTATTCGTCCTTATTATTTAGGTGGTGGTTTTGGTCGTCGATTATTTGGTGATTGGACTGTACCTGCGGCTCTAACTGCAAAAGCAGTAGGTAAACCAGTAAAACTGGTATTTACACGAGCAGACGATAGTTTATTCGATCAGTCTCGTTCTGCATCTGCTGCAAAAATGACGGCGTCGTTTGATAAAAATGGTACCTTCACAGGAATGGAACATGCATTTACTGCTGGTTGGCCTACTAAAGCTATGGCACCAGGGTTTTTATCACCGGGTGTTGATGGCAAAGGTAAATTTGATGCATTTTCGGCATCAGGCGCTGATCATTGGTATAGCATGAGCAGTCATCGTGCACGCGCTATTAATAACAAAGTTGCACAAAGCACCTTTAATCCAGGTTGGTTACGTTCAGTAGGGCCAGGTTGGATTGCATGGAGTCTTGAGTCGTTTATTGATGAAATTGCCCATAAGCAAGGCAAAGATCCTGTTCAATTTAGAATTGAAATGTTAGATGGTAAAGGCAAGCAAGCAGGTAAAGCACCTGAAAGCGTTGGCGGAGCACTGCGCTTACGTAATGTGCTTAAAACGGTGTCTGACAAAGTAGCTTCTGTAAAATTGGCGAAAGACGAAGGCATTGGTTTTTCTGTAAGCTCAGGGCAAGAACGTACTATGCCAGCATGGCTTGCAACCGCAGCGCATGTTCACGTTAACCGTGATAGTGGTAAAATAACGCTTAAAAAGCTTTATGTTGTTGTAGATGCGGGCTTAATAGTTCACCCAGATGGCGCACTGGCACAAATTGAAGGGTCGTTACTATGGGGTAGCAGCCTTGCATTGCATGAATCAAATACGTATAAAGATGGGCAAGTATCTGCGACTAACTTTAATACTTATTTACCGCTAAGAATGCAAGATGTGCCAGATATGGACATCGAGTTTTTACAAAGCGATGAGTTTCCAGTTGGTTTAGGTGAGCCTGGGGTTATAGGGGTGGCTCCTGCGATTGGTAATGCAGTGTTTAATGCTGTAGGCGTGCGTTTACGTGACCTACCAATGAAGCCAAGCGAACTTAAAAAAGGCTTAG
>NZ_JACJDN010000161.1:0-7064 GCF_014163565.1 Pseudoalteromonas sp. SR45-5
AGCGTTTCGCTATATTCAGTCATTACCTGTTCAACCCATGTTGCAATACGCTCATCGCTTAGCTCGTATTGACTGTCTTCGTCGAGCGCGAGTCCTACAAACTGTTTACCATCAGGCGTTAATGCTTTTGAAGCTTCAAACTCGTAACTACTGTCGTTTGGCCAAAAACCAAGTTGAGTAAATGTTTGCGTATTTATTTCGTCGTGTAGCATGCCTAGCGCATCTTGAAACCACTGCCCGTAACCTTGTTGATCGCCCATGCCAAATAAAGCAATGGTTTTACCATTTAGGTTTACGTCGGCTATGTCGTCCCACTTTGACTCCCAGTCTTCTTGTATTTCACCAAAATCCCATGTTGAAATACCAAAGATGATAAAGTCGTACTGCTCTGCATTTTTTAGTGGCTCGTCTTTAATATTGTGCAGGGTAACTATATCGGCACCAATAATGTCGCGAATCTTTTCTGCTGCCATTTCGGTGTAGCACGTAGTAGAACCAAAAAATAAACCAATTTGCATCGTATTTATCACTGTGTAATTGCCTGATATGATAGGCTCAAGTTTACCGTAAGGTATTTTTAATTGATACCTTAGCAAAGCATGAGAGCATAATGTGACAACGCTATCTGACGATTCTTTTGAAAATAACAGCAGTATGAGCAGTAATAGCGACTACCTAGAAACCTTTTTAGATAGCCTGTACTTAGAACAAGGCGTAAGCGAAAATACATTAAGCGCTTATCGCAGTGATTTAGATAAGTTTTGCCTATTTTTAAAGGGCGAAAATTTAATGACGGTAACGGGGCTAGACATAGAAAGCTACTTAGCCCATCGAGTTGATTTAGGTTTAAAACCACGCAGTACAGCACGTAGCATTAGTGCGCTAAAGCGTTTTTATCAGTACTTTGTACGCGAAAAAATAATTAGTGATTCGCCCATGCTAAACATAGCTCAACCAAAAGCCGGACAGTCGTTACCTAAAACACTCTCAGAAGCTGAAGTTGAGGCATTGTTAAATGCGCCCAACACAGAAGAAGCGATGGGACTGCGCGACAAAGCCATGCTAGAGCTACTTTATGCAACGGGGTTGCGTGTAAGTGAGCTTGTTGGGCTTCGTATGGAGCAAATTAATTTGCGCCAAGCGGTTGTGTTTGTAAAAGGCAAGGGTAACAAAGAGCGCTTAGTGCCATTGGGTGAAGAAGCCATGTATTGGCTGGAGCAGTTTTTAAAGGGTGGGCGTGCACAAATGATAAAACACGCCACCGATTTTGTGTTCCCATCTAAGCGCGGAGTAGGCATGACGCGACAAACCTTTTGGCATAGAATTAAACACTATGCTATTTTGGCATCAGTTGAGTCTCCATTATCGCCCCATACCATGCGCCATGCTTTTGCTACGCACTTATTAAATCATGGGGCAGATTTACGTGTGGTACAAATGATGTTGGGCCATAGCGATTTATCAACGACGCAAATTTATACCCATGTTGCCAATGAACGGTTAAAGTCGGTACACGCAGAGCATCATCCGCGAGCGTAAGTTTGAAAGTAAATATTATTAAGCCGGTCAATATATTAAGTGTTTTTAGGATAGAGAGAAGTTATGAAAAAATTAATGTTAGCAGGTGCCATGTTGTGCACAAGTATTAGTGCATTTGCAAATGGCGTTGCTGTAACACCAGATGCTAATGATCCTATTATTACTAAATTTGCCGAGCTTGGTGTAACTGTAAAGCAAATTAACCCAAGCCCAGTAGCGGGTTTAAAAGAGTTGATCACTAATAAGGGCGTGCTTTACGCAAGTCCAGATGGTCAATTTTTAATGCAAGGCACGTTAATCGATTTAAATAATCGTAACAACTTAACAGAGCAAGCATTAAACGGCGTGCGTGTTGAGGGCATTAAAGAATACGAAGATTCGATGATTGTGTACAAAGCACCAAACGAAAAACACAGTATTACCGTATTTACCGACATTAGCTGTGGTTACTGTCGTAAATTACATCGCGAGTTAGACGATTTACTTGATGCGGGTATTACCGTTAAGTACCTTGCGTTTCCACGTGGTGGCTTACAAGGTTCAGGCTACGCCGATTTAATGAACGTATGGTGTGCACGCGATCAGCAAGAAGCACTAACAGAAGCTAAGTCGGGTACAAGCACTAAAGTAGTTGCAGGCTGTAGCGCACCGGTTGCAGAGCATTACCAGCTTGGTCAAAGCTTTGGTATTAGCGGCACACCTGCCATTATTTTAGAAGATGGTACGATGATCCCAGGTTACCAGCCAGCAGCAGCACTAAAAGCAGCATTAGATGCTAACAAAGCGTCGTAATACGTTTTATAGCTAATAAAAAGGCCTTAATGGCCTTTTTTTGTCTTTTTAATACGACCCAATAAGTTAAAACTCTGCATGAAAAAACTAATCATTGCGCGTGAAAACGTTGACGACTCGCATCTACCGAGTAATTTACACCCTGTAATTAAACAAATTTATGCTAACCGCAATGTATTTAATGCCGATGAGCTAAATAACAGCGTAGCTACGCTTCACGACTTCAAATTGTTTAAAGACATCGACAAAGCCAGCGACTTATTAATTGAAGCATTAAAAGCGCAAAGCCAAATATTAATAGTCGGCGATTTTGATGCTGATGGCGCAACAAGTACTGCAACATTAATGCAAGGCCTTGAGATGTTTGGCTTTAAGCATTTAGATTACTTAATTCCTGACCGGTTTAGCTTAGGTTATGGTTTAAGCCCCGCACTTGCAGAGCAAATAGTACAAATAAAGCCTGATTTAGTGATCACCGTAGATAACGGCATATCGTGTATTGCTGGTATTGATATTTTAAAAGCGGTTGGTATTAAAGTGCTGGTAACAGATCATCACTTACAAGGTGAGCAGCTGCCAAATGCCGATGCAATAGTAAATCCAAATAGGCACGAATGTAACTTCCCGTCTAAATCTATAGCAGGCGTTGGCGTTGCTTTTTACTTACTAATAGCACTGAGAAGCGTAATGCGAGACCTTGGTTATTTTGAGCAGCAACCGCCGCCTAATTTAGCTAACTTGCTCGACATTGTAGCGCTTGGTACGGTTGCTGACGTGGTCGCACTTGATGCAAATAACCGCACCTTAGTACATCAAGGTTTAGCACGTATTCGCAGTGGTAAAACACGCCCTGGCATCACCGCGCTTATTGAAGTGGCTAACCGCAATGCTGCGCGCTTAAGCGCAAGCGACTTTGGCTTTTCACTTGCGCCGCGTTTAAATGCAGCAGGGCGATTAGACGACATGAGTTTGGGTATAGCATGCTTACTTAGCACCGATATAAATCAAGCACGTAGTATTGCCAGCGAGCTCGATAGCTTAAACTTTGCAAGGCGCGAAATAGAACAAGGCATGCAAGCCGAGGCGCAAGCCGTGCTTGATAGACTCGCATTTAGCGACGATAACGTCCCTGATGCAATCTGCTTGTTTCAAGATGATTGGCATCAAGGTGTTATTGGAATTTTGGCTGGTCGCTTAAAAGAAAAATACCACCGACCAACCGTTATATTTGCTGGTGGCGAAAACGGTGAAATAAAAGGTTCGTGCCGCTCTATAGAAGGGTTGCACATGCGCGACTTACTCGAAGGGCTAAATACAGCCGACCCACACTTAATTAATAAGTTTGGTGGCCATGCAATGGCCGCTGGTTTAAGTATTAATGAGCAACACTTTAATGACTTTAAAAAAGCATTTGATGCTGCCGTGAGTGCGCAACTGAGTGAAGAAAGTAAACGCTGCATTGTATTTACCGACGGTGAGCTGCCAAACGACTGCTTTACGATGGAGTTTGCTCAGCTATTAAAGCAATCGGGCCCGTGGGGGCAGCAATTTCCTGAGCCGGTGTTTGAGCACACCTTTGAAGTAATACAGCAGCGCATAGTCGGCGAAAAGCATTTAAAGCTGGTGCTAAAGCATCAATCAGGGCGATTAGTTGACGCCATTGCCTTTGGTATTGATGTAAAAGAATGGCCCGACACAGAAGCGAAGTTTGTAAAAGTAGCCTATCAACTCGATATAAATGAGTTTAGAGGTAAATTTACGCTGCAATTAATAGTTAGAGAGCTTGAAAAAGTGCACTAAAAAATATGCACAAATCATGCATAAAAGGCTAATAAAGCGCGCGGTTTTTTGTTAAAATCGGGCGTTTTTATCATTTGACGATAATTTGTTGCGAAAATCCCATGTAAAGGGGCGCAATTACCTAGCCATTTTGGAGTGATGTACATGTTTGAAGTGAATCCTGTGATTAACCAAATCAAGGAAATTCGCGAACGTACTGAATTGCTTCGGGGGTACCTTTGACTACGCTCTTAAACAAGAACGCCTAGAAGAAGTTAACGCCGAACTTGAAGATTCAGCCGTATGGAATGAGCCTGAACGCGCACAAGCGCTTGGCCGTGAAAAATCAGCATTAGAGGCTGTTGTTGAAACAATCGACAACCTTGTAGCCGGTACTGACGACGTTGAAGGTCTACTTGAACTTGCTGTAGAAGCCGAAGATCAAGATACCTTTGATGAAGCACAAAGCGAACTTAGCGATCTAAACGAGCAGTTAGAAGGTTTAGAGTTTCGTCGTATGTTTTCAGGTCCTCATGACTCAAACGATGCGTACCTTGATTTACAATCGGGTTCTGGCGGCACTGAAGCACAAGACTGGTGTAATATTCTACTTCGTATGTATTTACGTTGGGGCGAGGCTAAAGGCTTTAAAGTTGAGCTAGTTGAAGCAACCGACGGTGATGTTGCCGGTATTAAAGGCGCAACAGTTCGCTTTGTTGGCGAATACGCTTACGGTTGGTTACGAACAGAAACAGGCGTTCACCGTTTAGTGCGTAAAAGCCCGTTTGACTCAAGTGGTCGTCGTCATACCTCATTTGCTTCTGCGTTTGTATACCCAGAGATTGACGATAATATTGAAATTGATATTAATCCGTCAGACCTACGTATAGACGTTTACCGTGCATCAGGCGCGGGTGGTCAGCACGTTAATACCACCGAATCGGCGGTTCGTATTACTCACGTACCAACAAATACCGTAGTGCAGTGTCAAAACGAGCGTTCACAGCATAAAAATAAAGCCCAAGCGATGAAGCAGTTAAAAGCTAAATTATTTGAGCTTGAGCTACAGCAGCAAAATGCTGAGAAACAAACGCAAGAAGACGCTAAATCTGATATAGGTTGGGGTAGCCAAATACGTTCATACGTACTTGATGACGCACGTATTAAAGATTTACGCACAGGCGTTGAAAACCGCAATACCCAATCGGTACTTGACGGTAACTTAGATAAATTTATTGAAGCCAGCCTTAAATCTGGCCTATAACCACCAAGCTAATAAAGAGCTAAAAAATGACTGATAAAATCCAAGACGAAAACAAGTTAATCGCTGAGCGTCGTGGCAAGTTAGACGCGATACGCGAAAATTGCCCAGCCAACGGTCATCCAAACCAATTCCGTCGTGAGCATTACACGGCTGATTTGCAAGCCCAGTTTGGTGATAAGAGCAAAGAAGAATTAGTTGAACTACAAGAAGTTGTGTCTATTGCTGGACGTATTTTAGCAAAGCGTGGACCGTTTTTTGTAATTCAAGACATGAAAGGTCGCGTACAAGCGTATGCATCTAAAGATGTTCAAAAAGACCTTAAAGAAAAATATGGTCAGCTAGACACTGGCGATATTATAGGTGTTAAAGGCGCGCTAAATAAATCGGGCAAAGGCGATTTATATGTAGAAATGACTGAGTATCAATTACTAACTAAGTCACTTCGTCCGTTACCTGAAAAATTCCATGGCTTATCAGATCAAGAAACAAAGTACCGCCAACGTTATGTTGACTTAATTACTAACGAAGCAACGCGCGAAACATTCCGCATTCGCTCACAAGTAGTTGAAGGTATTCGTCGCTTTTTAGCAGACCGTGACTTTATGGAAGTAGAAACACCTATGCTACAGGTTATACCTGGTGGTGCATCTGCGCGTCCGTTTGTAACTCACCATAACGCGCTTGATATCGACATGTACCTACGTATAGCGCCAGAGCTTTACTTAAAGCGCTTAGTGGTAGGTGGTTTTGATCGTGTATTTGAAATTAACCGTAACTTCCGTAACGAAGGGTTATCTACACGCCACAACCCAGAATTTACAATGATTGAATTTTACCAAGCATACGCTGATTACATCGACCTGATGAACATTACCGAAGACATGCTACGTACTGTTGCAGAAAACGTACTAGGTAGTGCAATTGTAGTTAATACAACTAAGGACGAAAACGGCGAAGTTATCGATTCAGTTGAATACGACTTTGGCCAACCGTTTACACGTTTAAGTATGGCGGATGCTATCTTAAAATATAACCCTGAGTTTGATGCTGCGGTATTTAACGACCCAGAAAACCATTTTGAAGAGTTAAAAGCGTACGCTAAACAAGTGCACGTTAAAATTCCTGAAAACTGTGTTTGGGGCCCAGGTAAGTTTCTTTGTGAAATATTTGAAGAAACAGCAGAGCACATGCTTATTCAACCTACGTTTATTACTGGTTACCCGTGGGAAGTATCACCACTTGCACGCCGTAACGACGAAAACCCATTTGTTACCGACCGTTTTGAGTTTTTTGTTGGCGGCCGTGAACTTGCAAATGGTTTCTCTGAGCTTAACGATGCACAGGACCAAGCTGAGCGCTTTACTCGTCAAGTTGAAGAGAAAGACGCAGGCGATGATGAAGCAATGCACTACGACGAAGACTACATACGCGCACTAGAGTACGGCTTACCGCCAACGGCTGGTGAAGGTATTGGTATTGACCGTTTAGTAATGTTGTTTACTGATTCATCAACAATTAAAGACGTTATATTGTTCCCGCATATGCGTCCACAAGCTGACTAAGCTTTAGTAAAACAAAGTAAGTTAATAAACGCCGCTTAATAGCGGCGTTTTTTTTACTTATAATTAGTGTTTTAATTAATAAGTACTACACTAAAAATTAAAGGTAATTATTAGTGCTGATTAATGTG
>NZ_JACJDN010000162.1:0-7064 GCF_014163565.1 Pseudoalteromonas sp. SR45-5
GAAAATCACGCTAAAACTAGGCAAAAATTTTTGTATCTAGTTGTTCTAAATAAAAAATTTTTAACGACGTTATAGTGCAATTTAATTCGTTAAATTGATTAAAGATTTATGCAGATTGGTATTATAGATTATTCAGGCGATAAGTCGCCAGAGAGAAACTTACATACAAAAATAGCTTTACCAAATTCTTCATATGAGCGCTTAATTTCGGTATTTAACACCTGCATTACTAAATCATAATCACCAAAAATTTGCGTTGATAGCGTATTAGTAATCACTTTTAAATTTTCGTATTCGTTTAAGCGGTCAATAAAGCCTTTAATAAACGGAATGTAATCTTGGTGAAGTGGATATTTACTGATCTCTACTGATAATTTCATTTTAAACTCTACTTTTTAATTATTTGATTTAAACAAATCATTCAATGCCAGTTCAATACAGTGTAAAATTATACTAACACTCAATTTAACTGAGCTTATTATGGCACGCAGAATAACGTATACATTTAAAAACCAACCGCGCGAAATTAACTTCGCAAAAGATAAATACCACGACATGTATCAAGCTATTGCTGCTGCCGAGGGTATTGATTTAACAAATTACTTAAACATGGTACGCCAAATAGAAATGACCTCAAAAGGGTCTGCTTCTGTTCGTAACTTTCGCGACCAAGAATTTGCCCGTATGGGCTTTAGCGACATTTACTTTATAAAAGAGTAATTATACCCAATTGGTGTACGCTAAAAACTAACTATGGCTGATACTCATAACTTACGCGTGGTGTAATATTACATAATAGCTCGTAAGGAATAGTATCAGCGCACAGTGCTATTTCTTCAACTGGAAGCTCAGGGCCCCACATAGTGACTCTGTCGCCAACTTTAATATTATGCTCATTAGCGCCTATATCAACGCTGATCATGTCCATAGCTACGCTTCCTACAATACCATAACGCTGCTCACCAATTATTACCGGTGTCCCCTCTTTAGCATGCCGAGGATAACCATCGCCATAACCCATAGCTACAACAGCTAACTTGGTTGGTTTATCGCTTTTCCAACGACCACCATACCCAACAGCCTCATTAGCAGGCACATCTCGTACTGCAATTACGCGCGTAGTTAAGCGCATAACTGGTTTTAATTTGTGTTGCTGCCCAATACTATTTGCCATTGGCGATACACCATATAACATAAGCCCAGGACGTACCCAATCGCCATGACCGCTTGGCCAGGCAATAATACCAGCAGAATTTGATAAACAATGCGCTTGGTCAATGCCATTCACTAAATTATCAAACAACGTAATTTGCTGAACCGTTTTAGCATTATCAACGTCATCAGCACACGAAAAGTGGGTCATTAAATTAACGGTATTTTTAGCGTTAGGTGTTTTTTGCAAGCGGCTATAAAACGCTTCAAACTGCTCTGGCGCAATACCTAATCGATGCATACCTGTATTTACTTTTAACCAGCATGTTATTGGTGCATCTAGCTTTGCTTTTTCAAGCGCCGCTAATTGGTACTCATCGTGAATAATAGTTTGAAAATTGTTGGCCAGCAGAATCGGTAAGTCGGCTTTGTTAAAAAAGCCTTCTAGTAAAACAATTGGTTTTGTTAAGCCCCCAGCTCGAAGGGCAAGCCCTTCATCTATACGTGCCACAGCAAATGCGTCAGCATTATTTAAATGCTGCGCAATTGTTACTAATCCATGCCCGTAAGCATTTGCTTTTAGCACCGCCATCACTTTGCTGTTAGGTGCAAAGCCCTTAACTTGCGCTAAATTATGCGCAAGTGCCGTTAAGTTAATTTCAGCAGTCGCTAAGCGCATTAGTAATCGTCATCTACCGCTGGTCCCGCGTAATTATCAAAGCGAGAAAATTGACCTTGGAATGTTAAACGCACTTTACCAATTGGGCCGTTACGTTGTTTACCTATGATAATCTCAGCAATACCTTTATCAGTACTGTCTTCGTTGTAAACTTCGTCACGGTAAATAAACATGATTAAATCGGCATCCTGCTCTATCGACCCTGACTCACGTAAATCTGAGTTAATTGGGCGTTTATCGGCACGTTGCTCTAGCGTACGGTTTAGCTGCGAAAGCGCAACAACCGGACATTTTAGCTCTTTTGCTAGTGATTTAAGTGAACGCGAAATTTCAGCAATTTCAAGCGTTCGGTTATCAGCAAGGCTAGGTACGCGCATTAGCTGCAAGTAATCGACCATGATCATACTAATGCCGCCGTGGTCACGCGCAATACGACGTGCACGAGAGCGAACATCGGTAGGTGTTAAGCCCGAGGCATCATCAACATACATTTTGCCTTTTTCCATCAACAAGCCCATTGTTGATGAAAGTCGCGCCCAATCGTCATCATCTAACTGACCTGTACGTACCTTAGTTTGGTTAATACGGCCAAGAGACGCTAACATCCTCATCATAATTTGTTCTGAAGGCATCTCTAGCGAGTAAATTAGCACGGGTTTGTCTTGAGTCATTGCGGCATGTTCTGCAAGATTCATCGCAAAGGTGGTTTTACCCATTGAAGGACGCGCTGCAACAATAATTAAGTCAGACGGTTGCAGGCCCGTCGTCATTTTATCAAGATCGGCATAACCTGTACTTACACCCGTTACACCATCTTGTGGCGATTGATAAAGCTCTTCTATTTTATCAACGGTTTTTTCGAGTATGTTATGAATACTTTGCGGGCCTTCCGTACTTTTTGTACGTTGCTCGGCAATTTTAAATACTTTGCTTTCGGCAAAATCGAGTAGGTCGTGACTAGTACGCCCTTCGGTATTAAAACCCGCTTCGGCTATTTCATTTGCCACGCCAATCATTTCACGTACAACAGCACGCTCACGTACAATGTTTGCGTAGGCATCAATGTTGGCTGCACTTGGCGTATTTTTAGCAATTTCGGCTAAGTAAGCAAAACCCCCAATACCTGCAAGTTTATTATTTTTTTCTAAACTTTCAGAAATAGTGATTAAATCTATCGGATCGCCAATCTCAGCAAGTGCCGTCATCGCCTCAAAAATTAACTTGTGCGTGCGGGTATAAAAATCCTGTGATACAACAAGCTCAGCTACGCGGTCAAAAGCTTGGTTATCAAGCATTAAGCCACCTAAAACAGATTGTTCAGCTTCTATTGAATGGGGAGGAACTTTAAGAGTATCGACTTGCTTATCTGGTTTGGCCATAACTTCACAGTAGTAAAATTGAATGGCTCTATTCTATCGACTTGCAGGGGCTGTGCAAATAGAAAAGCAGGAAATCTTTCCTGCTTTTTGTAATCGTGATGGGGAATGAGTGTTATTTGGTACGAAGCTCTATTCGTCCACTTATGGTATCCATTTCAACATTTGCATTACCGCCATTAATACTAAACTCTAAATCACTGGCTGGGCCATATTTAGCTTTACTGAC
The DNA here is from genome assembly GCF_014163565.1 of Pseudoalteromonas sp. SR45-5. NCBI lineage: Bacteria > Pseudomonadati > Pseudomonadota > Gammaproteobacteria > Alteromonadales > Pseudoalteromonadaceae > Pseudoalteromonas > Pseudoalteromonas sp. SR45-5. Next base: position 3,437 of record NZ_JACJDN010000162.1, read on the forward strand.
TTTGTCACTACTGACTTTGTTAATGATTTTACCATTAGCATGGGCTTTAATTTCAAACTTTGCTGATACACTTTGTGGGAAATAAAAGTCGGCATCACCACTTACTGATTCAAAACGTACATCACCGCCTTTTAAAAGCTCGTTAATCTGTACTTCTGCTTCGCCATTGACCGTATTAATACGTAGGTTTTTAATAGCCGATAGCGTAAATTCTATATCGCCATTTACGTTTTCAAGGCGTACATCATTAGCGCTTGAAGTTGATTTAATATCACCATTAACAGCGCTAAAACGCAGCTCACCACTTGATTGCCTATCGTTAATTTCACCATTTACGGTTTCAAACTGAATATTCCCGTTTAAGTTCTCAGCGTTCACATCACCATTTACAGTGGTGAGCTTAATGTTGCCAGTAATATCATCTACCGTAATTTCGCCGTTAACCACATCAACTTCTGCGCCATTTTTAAGCTCCTTTGCAGTCACCGATACATTAACGCCAGCAAACGCTAAACTACTGCTTTTAGGCATAAATATAGTTAGGTTTGAGCCGTCACCACTATTACCCCAATTTGATTTACGGGGCATTTTTACAATAAACTGTGTTTTATCACCACTTGTTTTAAGCTCATAACCCTGTGCTTTATCATCAAGCTCGCCAGATACTTTAAATTCGTTTTTATCCCAGCCTGTAATATGTATATCACCGCGTTGGTTTTCAATAAAAATAGTGCCGCCACTTGGTACGTCTATTTGCTTATCTATTTTTTCACCCGCAAATGCCGCCAGTGGAAATAAGCTCAGTCCTAATAAAATCGCTTTCATATCGTACTCCTAAATGTGCTGCCAACGTGGCGCGTGCACCTTGTTAATTAAATCAAGTTGTTGTTGATATATTTGCGCTAACATTGTCAGTAGCGCTTGGTTTTGTGGTTCGTTTTCAAGAGCTTGCTTTATTGCTTGCTCAGCTTCTTCAAGTTCTTGTAGTTGCGTTTGCCAGTTAGTGGTTAATGCTTCTTTATTTTCGTATTCAACTAACAAACTATTTTTTTGAGCCGAAAAGTAATCACTTATAGCCACTACGGGCTGTGGTTCAGGTGCTATAAAAAATATATTAACAGCAATTAAAGCAGCCACAGTACACGCTGCTATTGCCGTTAGTTTTGGCCAAATAATAGTGCTATTTGGGTTCTGCTTATTATTAACAATTGCTCGCTCAATCCCCGCCCATAAATCTTTATGTGGCGTAATTTCTTTATCAAGCGTGTTTAATGACTTGTTTAAGTAGTCGCTAAAGTTTGGTTTACTCATTTTCATACCACTCTTGTAATAACTGCCTAGCACGATGATATTGTGACTTACTTGAACCAACAGCCATACCTAATTGCTCCGCGATTTCCTCGTGCCTATAACCTTCAATAGCAAATAATACAAATACCATACGTGCGCGCTCAGGAAGCCTTACTATTAACTTATCGAGGCCATTTAAGCCTTTGCAGTCGTTAGCTGATTGCTCATCCATACCGCTGTGTTCAATACTTACTACTTTTTGTAACCAGTTTTTTTGCTTGCGCAGGTAACTTATCGCTACATTACTGGCAACACTATATAGCCAAGTAGAAAACTGCGAACGCCCATCAAATAATGCTATTTTATGCCATACCTGTACAAATACCTCTTGGGCGGCGTCTTCGGCGTGTGCTTGGTCTGCTAATAAGCGTAAACATAAACCGTATACTCGTTTTATATGTAACTCATAAAGCGTTGTGTATGCGCCTTGATCACCCGATTTAACTCGCTCAATGAGTGCAGCTTCGCACAAAGGCGCTGGTTCGGGTTTAACGTGTAACATCCGTGATGCCGCCTTTTAATTATTATTGTTGAGTTGCTATTTAAGTGTATTGATAAGTTAGACGTAATGACAGTTCGAAAAGGTTTAAAAGGAATGAAAAAATAATTGAATAAAAAAGGGGCTTATACGAGGCTTTATACCAATTCGCTTAATTAAGTGAATCTATTTTGAGGATGGAAAAACGTGTTGATAGCTAGACAAAAAATTCGCTATTTAGTTGTTCTCGGCAATTGCTCCTGCATTGCTCTACCTTCTGCATCCATGCAGTCGTAAATGAGAATTTTTTAACACAGGTAGCGACACGTTTAGCCCCGCAAAATGATTAAGTATTATTGCGGATTGGTATAAAGTAAAAGAGTGTATAAAATTACAATTAAGCTGGCTGATTGATTACGTAAACATGTAATAAAATGATAGTTTATAAGCCAGCAACACTTTCAACTTTACTTAGGCGAACCCCATCAGCAATCAAGATCTTAAACAGTTAGATACAGATTTAAAAAGTGATGAATCTGGAATTATTAACACCCAACTAAAAATAGCCACATTTAACCTGTTTAACTATCTTGAGCCGCCCAATGCATACTATGAGTTTGAAAAAATTTATACTGTGCAGCAGTGGGCTAAAAAGCAGCGTTGGATTGTTGATTACTTAACAGAACATGCCCCTGATGTGATTGGTTTTCAGGAAGTGTTTAGCATTGACTCATTAAAAGAGCTAGTAGGCGAGCAAGGTTATAATTACTTTGCTGTAGTTGATACGCCAGAGGTGATTGATGACTTTATTTATAAACGCCCTGTAGTGGCAATCGCCTCTAAATACCCCATAGTTGAAGTAGCAGCGGTTGAGCACGATAGTGAGCTTGCAAATGCGCTTGGCCTTAATAGTGAGTTTACTTTTAGTCGTAAAGTACTAAGAGCAACTATAACGCTGCCGCATATAGGCAATACTGATTGTTACGTGGTGCATTTTAAATCTAAACGCCCAATGATTAATGTCGATGAGCATAATAAAGAGCTTACACCCGAGCAAAACATAATTGAAATTTTAAAAGCGAATGTAGCGGGTGGGTGGGGCTCAACTATTCAGCGTGGCAGTGAAGCTACATTACTAATGATACAAATGATTGCCCGTCGCGAAGCTACGCAACAACCCATGCTATTAATGGGGGACTTTAATAATGAACTTGCGGATGGCGTATTAAGCCATTTACTGACAAGTACGCTACGCTTTGCGCCTGCATTTGATGCTAAAACCTACCTCGCTAAATATTGTTTAAATGATTCATGGGATTTGTTTGTTAAGTCGCAGCTAAGCGAAGATGAACTGTCTAATGGTGAGGCAATGACTAGCGATGAAATAAGCGATAGTGAAAGCAATAGCATTTTTGATTTAGCTGATGAAAACGAAGCAAAAAATGTTAATGCAACTAAGCTTATGCCCTTAAGAGCACCAACACATTATTATGGCGCGAGCATCTCCGTGCTTGATTATATTTTATTATCTTGTGAGTTTGATGCCAGCTACCTTGGCAGTTTTTTTGAGGTGATTGAGTATAATACTTATGATCGTCACTTAATTAACCCCGAATTTGAGCGTGATGATTTAAGTACCGATCATGGTATTGTGTTAGTTACACTAAAACTAAGAAGCTAGGCTTGCTCTATGCATAATTATGCTAAAATTATAAATTAAAAGTATTCATATAGCAGCAATACTTGATGTATTGCGCCGGTTTGTATATTTTATCATCAGCCTTTTGAATTGTATTAATA
>NZ_JACJDN010000163.1:0-7052 GCF_014163565.1 Pseudoalteromonas sp. SR45-5
GCTTACGTTAAGCGGTTTAACTTAATTTATTTTAAAGTGTTGGTTGTTTTTCTAACGGAATAGCCAACATATACAACAATTGCAATAATGACCCATCACAAATAGCCGCCTGTGCTTGCTCAACCACTTTTGGCTTACCATGTACGGCCACACCTAGGCCTGCTTTTGCCATCATGACTAGATCATTTGCGCCATCTCCAATAGCTACAGTTTGTGCTTTTTTAAGCCCTAGCTTTTGCTGAAGCACCTCTAAAACGACCGCTTTTTGCTGCGCATCGACAATCGTACCCAGTACTTTACCTGTTAGCTTGTCGTCTTTAAATTCGAGCTCATTAGCGTGCACTTCATCTAAATTAATCAGCTCTTGTACACGCTCTGCAAAAGGCACAAAACCACCTGAGGCAATCGCCAAATACCACTTATGTTGCTTTAAAATTTGGCACAGTATTTTAATACCAGGCATCAATGGTAATGTACTTTTCAGCTCTTCAATTAAGCTTTTTTCAATACCTTCAAGCTTAGCTACACGCTGATATAAACTCTCACTAAAATCAAGTTTACCCGCCATTGCAAGTGCAGTTACAGAGGCAACTTCATCGTATACGTTCGCAAGGCGTGCTATTTCGTCTATGCACTCAATAGTTATTGCAGTTGAGTCCATATCCATAACCAATAAACCTGGCTCATATAAATTAGGCGGCGTAGCAACTTGCACTAATTGACAATCAAGCGTGTTTGAAAATTCTTGTAGTACTAACGGGTTTATAGTTTTATCTGCATTTTGCGCGTAAAAACACAGTGCTGGTGCAAGCCCTAAATCAGGTTGGTATTGGCATATAGCGGTGACGTTTTGGTTATGTGTCGCTAAAAAGTCAACAATACTGGCAATGTGTTTTTCCGCAAAATCACCTGCAAATGCGATGCTAAATAACCCTAATGCTTTGTTTGGAATATAATCGAGAAGTGTAGATACACCACCACTATAGCTAAACCATTTATTTAGAGTTAAGTGTTGTAATGGTTGCTCAGCAGCTTGCTGTGCCATGTTGATTTGCGACATGGGATCTCCGTGTTTATTTTTATTTTCCTGATAGTTGGCATCTCAAAACTGCTATTCTCAACACTAAATTCGCCATCAGGTGGGGTTTAAGGTTATAGTTAGTGTAGTTGTAACATCAAATCAAAATGCTGTCAGTAGCATAAACGGTGACTATGAAAAATAACCATATTAAAAACCCTATAAGCGCATCCCAAAGAAAGCGACTCGTTCGCTTAATTCTTGCGGCTGGCTGTTTTGTATTACTAAGCTGGGTGGGTGTTAATAGTAGTTTTCAGAGTCACCAGTTACTTTACGATAGCGCCGACAGCACCGCAAAAAGCCTCACTCAGTTTATGGCTTTAAATGTTAAAACACCTTTAATCGAAAAAAATAAACCCCAGCTCAATGCAATTTGTAACGATATAAGTAAAGATGAGTTCGTGCTTTCGGCCACTATTTACGATCAACAGGGTATTTTATTAGCCAGTAGCGACAATTGGCAGTCGCACCATGTTTATGGTCAACTTTCTGATTCTACCCCCGGAATAAGTAAGTTAAAAACACCTTTTATGGAACCTGTTATAAGCGATGATGACCGCCCTATAGGTTTTGTATCTATTACTTATTTAACTCGCGCTGCAATATCCGACAGCCACAATCATTTTCATGACTTAGGCAGGCAGGTTTTACTAATGCTAGTGATTGCTTGTATTTTTACGTGGCAGTTAGGCCGTGGATTAAAGCGCTGGCAGGTAAATCGTTATATGCAAAAAACATCTGAACAAGAATCATAAAGTTGCTTTGCAAGCGTCTCTTTTTCGCTGTGTGGCTTTAAATCACATAGTGCGTCAAACACATCAGGTATATGCAATGGCGTGTTAACCTCCCCTTGGTAGCCACTTAAAGGCATTGAAGGTGAATCTGTTTCAAGCACTAAGTGCTCGGGCTCAATAGCGGCAATAACAGCACGGGTTTTAGCTGCACGTTGATAGGTAATAACACCGCCTACGCCAAGCTTAAAGCCCTGTTTGATATAGTACTTCGCTTGTTGGATTGAACCTGAAAATGCATGAATCACTCCCCCATTTTTTGGCTTACAACGTTTAAACGCTTGCGCAATTAAATCATGGCTTTGCCTGTGATGTACAATGAGCGGTAAACTTAGCTCATTAGAAAGCCCTATTTGCTGTTCAAATAAATAAGTTTGTTTAGAGAGGTTTTCAATGCTTCGATCAAGCCCACACTCACCAATAGCCACCAGCTGATGCTTATTTGTAGTTGCAAACTCGAATAACGCTTCTATGTGCAATTCTTTATGTTGATCTAAGAAGTAAGGATGCAGCCCTGCCGCTATTTTTATACTTGGATAGGTTGCTTTGAGCCCTATAAGAGTATGCGATTGAGCAAGCGTAATACCCGGTACAACAAACTGATTCACTCCCTTTGCTACACACTCGTTTATCAGCGATTCACGACTTGAATCAAACTCACTAAAATCGAGGTGGCAATGAGAGTCAATAAATTGCACGGTTACTTACTCATCTATTTATTAAGGATTTAAGCGTGTAATTTGCCAGCTATTATCTGCTTGGCGCTGATACATAAAACGATCATGTAAACGATGCGCCCCACCTTGCCAAAACTCAATTTTAGTGGGCACTACACAATAACCGCCCCAAAAATCAGGTAATGGAATTGCACCTTTAGCAAACTTATTTTTCATATTAGCAAAGGTTTCCATTAGTACTTTACGTGATGACACCGGACGGCTTTGCGCTGATGCCCACGCTGCTAATTGGCTTTCTTTAGGACGAGATAAAAAGTACTTTGCCACAGCAGAGGTAGGTAATGGTTTAGCCTCACCGTATACAATAACTTGGCGTTCCATGTGATGCCACGGAAAGTGCAAGGAAATTTTGTTATTGCCTTTAAGCTCCTGCGCTTTACGCGAACCTGTATTGGTAAAAAATACAAAGCCGTTATCATCCAGGTGCTTTAAAAGCACAATACGCTGTGAAGGCTGACCGGTTTCATCAACAGTTGCTACAACCATCGCTGTTGGATCGGGTAATTGGCTTGCTACAGCATGCTCAAGCCATGTTTCAAACTGCTTGAATGGGTCATCTTGCAAGTTATCTTCGCTTAACGCGTCTTGCAGGTATTCACGGCGGATATCTTCGAGTTTCATAACAAATCCTTTAAATAAAGACTTAGAAAAGAGCTTAGAGTAGCGAGCTTAAAACAATAGATATTGAGTAGTAACAAATGTTAAGATTCAGGTATATGTGATAGCAATAACACCGAGTCTCGGGTGTATTCCATAGCAGTAAACATAGAGTCTCAGGTGTATCGTTGGGTTTCGTTTCACTCAACCCAACCTACAACGCAAACTACACAGCTCAGATATCTGCAAGTGTAGGAGTGCTAGCAAGGCGGTAAAACTATTTATGCCAAGGAGCATACGGTTTGTATGTGACTTAGGCTAAATAGTTTTACCAACGCAGCTAAAGCGAACTACACGCAGCAGAAGGTGATTACATTTGCTCCATGACTTCAATGCCGAGTAAGTCTAATCCCGTTTCTAATGTTCTTGAAACCAAATTACACAACACTAAACGGCTATCGCGCACGCCTGGCTCTACGCCTTCTTTAAGTACTGGGCAGGCTTCGTAAAATGTCATGTATAAGCTTGCAAGCTCGTATAAGTAACCACATAGTACGTGCGGTGTTGCTTCGCTGATCATTAAATCAAGTACTTCTTCGATCTGTAGTAGCTTAAGTGCAAGTGCTTTTTCTTGAGGCTCAACAATTGCAACGTCTGAATTTAATGTAGCAGCATCAACGCCTGATTTGCGGAAAATACTGCGTACGCGTGTATAAGCATATTGTAAGTAAGGAGCGGTTGCGCCTTCAAAACTTAGCATGCTGTCCCAGTTAAAAATGTAATCACTGGTACGGTGCTTAGAAAGGTCGGCATATTTAACTGCGCCAATACCTACTTTACGGGCAATTTCGCTGCGATCGCTATCACTTAAATCAGACTCACGTTCAGCTAATTTTGCTGCTGCGCGGTTAATTGACTCTTCTAATAAATCAGCAAGTTTTACTGTGCCACCAGTACGTGTTTTAAATGGTTTATTATCGGCGCCCATCATGGTGCCGAACGGGCAAAACTCGTAGCTTGTTTCGTCTCTTAATAAACCAGCTTTACGCGCTGTTAGCTCTACTTGGTTAAAGTGTAGATTTTGACGTGCATCTACAAAAATTAAGATGCGATCAGCACCTAATTTATTTGAACGGTAGTCACATGCCGCTAAGTCTGTTGTTGCATATAAAAAACCACCGCCAGATTTTTGTACGATAAAGGCTGATGGCTCGCCATCTTTATTAGCTAGCTCATCTAAAAACACCACTTGCGCGCCTTGCGACTCTACGGCAATGTTTTTATCTTTAAGTAGGCTAATAATATCGTTAAGCTCTGCATTGTATGCGCTTTCAGCCATAATATCGGCTTGGGTAAGCGTTACATTTAAACGCTTGTATACTTCTTCAGAGTGTTTAACTGAGGTGGCTATAAATAGTTTCCAAAGTTTTTCACAATGCGCATCGCCGCCTTGTAATTTAACAACGTAGTCACGTGCTTTATCTGCAAAGCCTTCTTCGTCGTCAAAGCGTTTTTTAGCATCGCGGTAAAAAGTTTCTAAATCAGCAAGCGCAACAGTATCTAAGTCAACGCCTTGACTAATTTGATCTTCTAAATGCGCGATTAACATACCAAATTGCGTGCCCCAATCACCCATATGATTTTGACGCACAACCGTATCGCCTCTAAATTCAAGCGCACGTACAATTGAGTCACCAATAATAGTTGAACGTAAATGACCTACGTGCATTTCTTTAGCTAGGTTTGGTGATGAATAATCAACAACTACTTTTTGTGGCTTAGCGTGCTCGTTTACAGCTAGTTTTGCATCATTGTTAGCCGCTTTCACGCTTTGCGCTAAAAACTCAGGCTTTAAATGAATATTAATAAAACCTGGACCCGCAATTTCAGTCTTTTGTGCAATATCGCTTACATCAAGGTTATCAATAATTTTTTGTGCAAGCTCACGCGGGTTGCTTTTCATTTTTTTAGCTGCGCCCATGGCTGCATTAATTTGGTAATCACCAAATTGTGGACGCGTGCTTTGCGTTACTGCCGGGTTTGTATCTTCAGGTAAGCCTGCACCGACCATAGCTGCAATGGCTTTTTCAATTAAAATAGTACGAATATTCATATTTTTTTACCTTTATAAACCCGCCAAAGCAGGTTTTCTTTTAATTCTTGTAAATGAGCTCTAGTTTTCGCGTGTATGGCTAAACGTTACTTCTGGGTAACGCTCGACCGATAAGTTAAGGTTTACACGGCTCGGCGCAATGTAAGTTAAGTTATCACCGCCATCGAGTGCTAAATTGCTTTCGCATTTACGTTTAAATTCTTCAAACTTTTTAACGTCATCACTGCTTACCCAGCGTGCCGTATTCACGTTTACGCCTTCATAAATAGCATCAACGTTATATTCTGCTTTTAAACGTGCTACAACCACATCAAACTGAAGTACGCCTACCGCGCCTACTATTAAGTCGTTATTAATAAGTGGTCTAAATACCTGTACAGCCCCTTCTTCAGAAAGCTGTACTAAGCCTTTTAATAATTGCTTTTGCTTAAGCGGATCGCGAAGGCGAATACGACGAAATAGTTCAGGGGCGAAGTTAGGAATACCACTAAATTTAAGTTTTTCGCCTTGCGTGAACGTATCACCAATTTGAATTGTACCGTGGTTATGCAAGCCAATAATGTCGCCAGCGAAAGCATCTGCGGCACGTTCACGATCGCCCGCCATAAAGGTTACCGCATCAGAAATGCTCACTTGCTTGCCAATTCGCACGTGATTCATTTTCATGCCTTGGCTGTACTTACCCGATACAATACGCATAAATGCAATACGGTCACGGTGTTTAGGGTCCATGTTGGCCTGAATTTTAAATACAAACCCGGTAAAGTTTTCTTCAGTTGCAACAATTAGTCTGTCTTCGGTTTCACGTGGTAATGGCGTTGGCGCCCACTTAGTTAAACCATCTAACACGTGATCAACACCAAAGTTACCAAGTGCGGTACCGTAATAAACTGGCGAAAGCTCACCGGCTAAAAACAAATCTAAATCAAATTCGTTTGATGCACCTATAACAAGCTCAAGCTCATCACGTAACTGCGCAGCTAAGTCTTCACCAATGGCAATATCTAACTCTGGATTATCAAGGCCTTTAATTGTGCGAACATCTTGAATTTTATGACCTTGGCCCGTTTTATATAAAACAGCTTCATCATTATGAATGTGATAAACACCTTTGAATTCTTTACCACAACCAATTGGCCAAGTAATGGGTGCACAGGCAATATTTAGCTCTGTTTCAACTTCGTCCAGCACTTCCATTGGGTCGCGAATATCACGGTCACATTTGTTCATAAACGTAACAATAGGTGTGGTACGCAGGCGTGTAACTTCCATTAGCTTACGGGTACGGTCTTCTACACCTTTAGCCGCATCAATAACCATTAAGCACGAATCTACTGCTGTTAATGTACGGTACGTATCTTCAGAGAAATCTTCGTGTCCTGGCGTATCAAGTAAATTAACAAGTGCGTCGTTATATGGAAATTGCATTACAGACGTAGTAACTGATATACCACGCTCTTTTTCCATTTCCATCCAGTCAGATTTAGCATGCTGGTTAGAGCCGCGACCTTTTACAGTACCAGCTCTTTGAATAGCTTGTCCGAATAACAATACTTTTTCGGTAATCGTTGTTTTACCAGCATCCGGGTGAGAGATGATAGCAAAGGTCCTTCGCTTGCTGATTTCATTGATAATAGTCTGGTCTGCCATTGATAAATTCTTTTAGTTTATATGCGGGGTTGAATGCATTTTAATAAGCGTCTGCGAGTAAACCCGTTATGTTGATCGTAATTAAC
>NZ_JACJDN010000164.1:0-7048 GCF_014163565.1 Pseudoalteromonas sp. SR45-5
GAAAATTAAGCCTACAATCTCCATCTCTTAAATAGGCCAATATAAAAGCCTCTTTATTATTTAACTTAAAATAACCATTAGTTTATAGGAAATATATGACTAAAAAATCTAAAACAAAAACCGCAAATACCAGCGCGGTAGACACAGGGCGAGGCGTTATAAACCACAATGCGCTAGCGGCAATGGTCACCTCTAAATTATTTAAACCACAAGTAGTTAAAGCTAAAAAAGGCAAAGGCTCGTTTAAACGCAACAACAAGCATTCAGGACAAGAGTCCTATTTAATCGCGGCTTAATTAGCACCGATCAAATAGGGCTTTTGAATATAGTAAGCGAGGTTTTATACCTCGCTTTTACTTTTAGTTCTTTATTATTTTAACTTCCAAGCTACCCTCTAAAAGCGCAGCGCCTCTAAACCTCTTTGTGAATAACAGCCTTTAAAATATGAATGCACAAAGAGAAGAAAAAGAGGAGTAAATGAGCAGACAAAGTCTATTTTTTTAAGTTATATGATATTTCACCACCGTGGCGCTGTGCGCTACACAGAGAAAACAAGAGTAATGGTTAGTCACTGCTCCTTGTTTTCTCCTTCACTTCTCGGTGGTGATTAAGTTACTTGTTTACTAATGCATCCGACTAAATGTAAAAGCGGTGCTTTTAAATGCCAGCAAGCTGCGCGTCCACAGGTGTTTAACTCAAGTTAAAGTATGGTCTGTAGAAGAAACGTGCTCACGTTAGAAGTGTAGTTTTTAACCTTTAAAACTATTATTTTTAACTGTTTGTGATGGGTTTTCACCAAATAGTTGCGTGTAATCTTTAGCAAATTGTCCCGCGTGCCAAAATCCCCAATTGGCTGCTATTACTGAAATGGGCTTATCTTGGTTTGGTTTTTTTAGTTCCCGCCTTACGTTATTTAAGCGTGTTAAACGTAAAAACCGCAAAGGGTTAATTCCTAAAATACTCTCAAAGCTATACTGAAGTGTGCGCCTACTTACAAAGGAAAGCTCGCACAGCTCGGTTATGGTTATTGGGTTTTGTGGATTTGTGGCCACGTAATCTTTTACTTTATCTACTACGGCTTTGCGGTGTTTATAACTTGGCGCAATATTTTGCTGCGTATTGTCTGCTTGTAATAAGTGTAGTGCCAACATGTTTAGCATATCTTGTTGTGATTCGGTTCTAAGTCCAAAGCCCTTGCCTACAACCATGCTATTAATTATTTGTCTTGCCGTTTGCAAAGATGAGTTGCTCACCGATAAACGAGCTGATTGTGCAGATGCCAGGTTTTTCAATGTTACGCCTTGGAGCTGCGCCATATATTCAATTGAGTTCCAATCGATTACCAAACCATAAATATTAAATTGCTCAGGGGTTATCAACTCAAAGTCGTTATCACTGGTACGGCACATAAATTGATTACTTGCCACACTTAAACCATTAATTTTACTTTGCTGTGACTGACAAGGAATGCCGAGCCAAACCGAATTAGGGGCTATGTTACATTGCTGACGAAGCGCTCGCTCAGTGTATTCTTTAAACACATGAATATTGGCGTAATCCGTTTCTTCAATACAACCATAAAAGCTGCCGTCGCTCATTTGATCGTATTTTTGCTGCCATTGAGTAAGGCTATGCGCTTGCTCGTCTATATCGTGTGTTTGCACCTTGCTCTTTAGTGGTGCGTTAAAGCTACTTTGCTGCGCCATATCAGGGATGCTCTTTTTAGTTACACTTTCATTATGCTTAAGTTAACACCGCTTTGCGTGTGTAACCAATTGAATTGGTTTAATAAAGAATCTTTTGCCAAAATTCGATAGTTACTTGGTACAAAATAAGCTGTCTTGTAACTATTCAATATTGATTTATAGCTAAAGATGCAGCAAAACCTATACCAAGGTTGATCATATTAGTTATGTGGAGTAAATCATGGGGCAAGCGTACAGTTACACTTTAGGTACACATACTTATAAATTCAAGAACTTAGCCCAGTTAATGGCTAAAGCTACACCGCAGCGTTCGGGTGATCGCTTAGCGGGCGTAATTGCACAATCAGCACAAGAACGTGCTGTGGCACAAATGACATTGGCGGATATTCCTCTTAAAACATTTTTAAATGAGGTACTTATTCCCTACGAAGATGACGAAATTACACGCTTAATTATTGACGAGCACGATGCAAATGCCTTTATGGCTATTGCACATTTAACCGTAGGCGATTTTCGTAATTGGCTTTTAAGTGACTTTGCAACACCTGCTGTACTTGCAAGTATAAGGCAAGGTATTACGCCGGAAATGGCTGCTGCTGTTAGCAAAATAATGCGCAATCAAGATCTCATATTAATTGCTAAAAAGTGCCATGTTACGAGTGCTTTTAGAAATACTATTGGCCTCCCCGGGCGTTTATCTACACGTTTACAACCAAATCACCCAACTGACGATATTAATGGTATTGCTGCATGCATGCTTGATGGTTTGCTATACGGTAATGGCGATGCAGTAATAGGTATAAACCCTGCAACCGATAACGTTGCCCAAGCCATTAAATTAATGACGTTAATGGATGATGTTATTCAAAAGTACGCCATACCAACCCAAAGCTGCGTGCTCACCCATGTTACTAACACCATTGAATGTATAGAAGCTGGCGCACCGGTTGATTTAGTATTTCAGTCGATTGGTGGCACAGAGGCTACTAATTCAAGTTTTGGTTTTAATTTAAATACCTTAGCTGAAGCGCAAGATGCAGCTTTGAGTTTAAAGCGCGGCACTGTTGGCAATAATGTAATGTATTTTGAAACTGGGCAAGGCAGTTCGCTTTCAGCAAATGCGCATCATGAGCTTGATCAGCAAACGTGTGAAGCTCGCGCTTATGCCGTTGCTCGTAAGTTTAACCCGTTACTGGTTAATACCGTGGTGGGGTTTATTGGCCCTGAATATTTGTTTGATGGTAAAGAAATTACCCGAGCAGGACTTGAGGATCATTTTTGCGCTAAGTTACTAGGTATACCGATGGGATGCGATGTGTGTTACACCAATCATGCAGAGGCTGATCAAAACGATATGGATAACTTGCTTACGCTATTAGGTGTTGCTGGTTGCTCGTTTGTAATGGGAATACCTGGCTCTGACGATATTATGCTTAATTACCAAACTACGTCGTTTCATGATGCATTATATGTTCGCCGTGTACTTGGCTCTAGACCTGCCCCTGAGTTTGAAGCATGGCTAAGCAAAATGAAAATAATGCAAAGCACTTCCGATATTACACTTTCAGATACCTTGCCTCCCGCTTTTGCTAAACCTCTGGGTGCAATTACTGGAGGTGGCTCATGAAATCACGTTTAAAACAGAGCACTCCTTTAGATGACTCAGTAAACAAGCATAAAAATAACGGTAATGTAGTGCACAATCCTTGGAGTGATTTACGCCGTTTTACCGACGCCCGTATTGGGCTTGGGCGTGCGGGTATAAGTTTGCCAACCTCAGAAATGCTGGCTTTTCAGCTATCTCATGCACAAGCGCGCGATGCAGTGAGTTTTCCGCTTGATATTAACGAAATAACTGAGCAAATAGGCAGTATTAGTGCTCTAAAAGAGGTTGCCCCTCCCCTGCATTTACACAGCCAAGCTGTTGACAGGGTTACTTACCTTCAGCGACCCGATTTAGGCCGCAAGCTTGATGAAAATGGTAGGCAAATACTTCTCAGCTATATGAATAAACAAAAGCACACTACGCAGGCTAAATACGATTTAGCGATTGTAGTGGTTGATGGACTCTCCTCGTTGGCGGTACAAAAAAATGCATGCCCATTTATAACAGAGCTATTAGCGCACCTTACAACAGACAAGCAATTTAAAATTGCCCCCATTACTTTGGTTGAACAAGGTCGAGTAGCAATTGGCGACGATATAGGTGAGTTGCTAAATGCGCAGGTGGTTATGGTGTTAATAGGAGAGCGCCCAGGACTTAGTTCGCCAGATAGCCTTGGCTTGTATTTAACATGGGAGCCTAAAACAGGACTTAACGATGCATGTCGTAATTGCATATCGAATATTCGCCCAGCAGGCCTACCTTATACAGAAGCGGCTAGGCGTGCGCTGTACTTATTACGTGAAGCTAAAAAACTAAAACTAACTGGGGTTAATTTAAAAGACCGTACACAAGACGATGTAATTGAGCATCAGGTTTCAACCACTAACTTTTTAATTGCTGAGTAATTCTAATTAAAAATACGTGAAATAAAACAATAAAAACTAAACATCAACGGAGAAGGGTTATGTCTACTAATAATACAGAGTACCTTGCTAAAAGACAGTTAAAACGAGGTACTGCGGGGTGGTTATTACTCGCAGGTTTGGGTGTGTCGTATGTAATATCGGGTGACTTTGCAGGTTGGAACTTTGGTATTGCCGAAGCGGGTTGGGGTGGCTTTGCCATTGCTGCAGTGTTAATGGCAGTTATGTATTTAGTGCTGGTATTGTCGCTTGCTGAAATGTCAGCTGCAATACCTGCAGCAGGCGGTGGTTATAGTTTTGCGCGCCAAGCTATGGGGCCTGCGGGAGGCTATTTAACCGGGCTTGCGGTATTAATTGAATACGCTTTAGCGCCCGCTGCTATTGTTATTTTTATAGGCTCTGCAGTTGAAGCCCTCACCGGATTTAATGGACCATGGGTATATGCATTATTTTACTTACTATTTGTGGGAATTCATTTAGCAGGCGTAGGAGAAGCACTTAAAGTAATGATGGTAATAAGTGGTTTAGCAGTATTAGCTATTATTGCAACGGCTTTTGTTTTAATTACAAATTTTGATGCATCACGCTTATTTGACGTCCCCGTAACCGATGCAGTGGGAGCCAGTGAGTTTTTACCTTTAGGTTGGTACGGGGTTTGGGCTGCATTACCGTTTGCCATGTGGTTATTTTTAGCGGTTGAAGGTGTACCGCTTGCTGCAGAAGAGGCAAAAGATCCCGCTAAAGATGTGCCAAAAGGCATTATTGGTGCAATGATCTTTTTGTTATTTACTGCTTTTTTAGTTGTTGTTTTAGTGCCTGGCGCTGGCGGTGCTGCTGCAATGGGCGCAAGTGCTGTACCTTTGGTTGATGCATTAAATGCATCGGGTAGTGAGGCCTTAGCAACTGTAGTAAATATATTAGGGCTTGCGGGTTTAGTTGCTTCGTTTTTCTCTATTATTTATGGTTATAGTCGCTTAGTGTTTGCTTTATCTAGAGCCGGATATTTATCGCGTTCGTTGTCGATTACAACTAATCGCAAAGTGCCAGCACGTGCGTTGATTGTACCTGCCATATTTGGTTTTTTAGTATCACTCAGTGGCGAGGGTGATTTAATACTTGCAATGGCTGTAGTAGGTGCAACTGTATCGTATGCATTAATGGCGCTGAGCCATATTTTACTACGCGTTAAACAACCTGATTTACCTCGCCCGTATAAAACCCCAGGGGGCGTAGTAACGTCAAGTATTGCTTTAGTGCTTTCGCTTATAGCATTAACGGGTGTGTATGCGTTCGACCCTCGTGCATTTTTATACACTATAATGCTGTTTATTGTGGGCGCCGTATATTACTTTGGCTACAGCTCAAAACACTTAGTTGCTAAAAGCGCTGATGAAGAGTTTGCAATGTTGGCAGATGCAGAATCTGATTTAGAGATGGCTAAGTAAATATTAATAGTTATTATAAGTGAGGCTAGCCCTCACTTATATTTTTATACAAGCAATACGGTGTAAAAATAGTGCATGCATGTAAATATCAAGCCCCTAATCTACTTTATTAATATCATTTAAAGCTAAAACTTTATGCTGCCGCGTAGCGCTTTGTTTTGCCCATGCTTGGTTTTTTTGTCCATGCGCCTTCGCTGTGAATTACGGCTGGGCTTGGTGGCTCGACGCGCTTTATTAACTACCGTAGCACTAAGGATTAAATCCTTTAAACGCTTAAGGGCATCTTCTCTGTTTAGCTCTTGGGTACGGTGGCTTTGCGCTTTAATGATTAAGACGCCGTCTTTGGTAATTCTTGTATCATTTAATGCAAGTAAGCGTTCTTTGTAGAAGTCAGGTAATTTAGAGCGGTTAATGTCAAAACGTAAATGAATTGCACTTGCTACTTTATTAACATTTTGACCACCGGCACCTTGCGAACGAATAGCTGTGAGCTCTAGTTCCCATTCATCGATAGTGACAGCATTTGAAATTGTTAACATTGTGTTCAGCTCTATTTGTCAAAAATACATTATATCATCAGTACATTAGCTTGTGGTGAATCAACTAAATTCTTAGAACTTAAATAAATCCTCATAAATTGTACTATAAATCAGCCAATATTTTATTTTGTGTTGGCAAGTGTTGCTTATTAGTTTCTAATTGGCACTACTTTAATACTAGGAAATGCTCAATGAAAAAAATACTTGTATCACTTAGCTTATTAGCGATGAGTTTCTCAAGCCTTGCAGAGGATATTAACGAAGGTCAACTTCAAAGCTATATGAAAGCACTGCCAGCTGTGACTAGCTGGGCAAGCAGCCAAGAGTCGTTAAAAGACTTAGATTTAGCAAGTATGCTAGGTGGTTCTGCAGATCAAAGTATTGGCGAACAAAGCTCTTTAGCTAACAGTGCATTAAGCATGATTAAAGAACAAGACCTATACAAAAGCTTTGCGAGTGTTACAAACCGTTACGGTTTTACGCCAGAGCAGCTAGTAACTGTAGGTTCTGAAGTATCAATGGCTTATATCGAAAATCTTAAGTCGGGCCTTTCTGCTGATAATCAAGAAACTGCTAATAAAGTAATGGGCGGTTTTCAAAGTATGAAAAGTGCTAAAGATAAAGGCGCTAGCTCATTAATGGGTTCGTTTGGTAAATCGTCAAGCGCAGCTGAGGAGTCTACAGAATCTTTAGTAAGCGAAAACAACCTTGAACTTGTGAGCGAATATATGCCACAACTACAAAAGCTTTTTGCACTTTTATAAGTTTTATTGCTTTAAAAAAAGCGGGCTTATCTAGCCGTGAAATTAAAACGCATAAAAAACGGGGG
>NZ_JACJDN010000165.1:0-6993 GCF_014163565.1 Pseudoalteromonas sp. SR45-5
GCCAAGGCCGCTTTTTCAATATCAATTATTCTGAAGGAGGATTATCATCCGCTACTTCATCAATAACCGTATCTACAGTTTCAACGTCTTCAATATCAATCAAGTCACTTTCTGTAACTTCAATCTCTTCTATACGTTGTAAACCAACTACTTGCTCTTCGTCAATAGTTCTGATCAAAATAACACCTTGGGTGTTACGTCCAACCGTAGAAACTTCATTAACGCGAGTACGTACTAAGGTACCACGATTTGAAATAATCATGATTTCGTCGTTATCATCAACTTGTACAGCGCCAACAACAGCACCGTTACGCTCACTCACCTTGATAGATACAACACCCTGTGTTGCACGGCTCTTAGATGGGTAATCTTCAAGTTGTGTACGCTTACCGTAACCATTTTCAGTTACCGTTAAAATAGCACCGTCAGTTTTTGGTACAATTAACGATACTACGCGTTGATCATCGGCCATTTTAATACCACGAACACCTGTAGCAGTACGACCCATTGGGCGAACACCTTTGAAACGAATCTCAGGGTTACCTTCTTCGTCTAATACTGGGTTACCGTTTTCATCAACAACTGTTGTTTCTTCAGCTTCTTTAAAGCGTACAACTTTACCTGCATCAGTGAACAACATAATTTCGTTGCTACCATCGGTAATATCAACCCCAATCAGGCTATCGCCATCATTTAAGTTAACAGCAATAATACCGCTTGCACGTTGACGACTGTAAGCCGTTAATGGTGTTTTCTTAACTGTACCAAACGCTGTTGCCATAAAGATGTATTTATCTTCTGCGTACTCGCGTACTGGCAATATAGCAGTAATACGTTCATCAGCTTCAAGTGGTAGCAAGTTAACAATTGGCTTACCGCGCGCTGCACGACTCGCTAGTGGTAACTGATACACTTTAAGCCAATATAAACGACCGGCCGTAGAGAAACACAATATAGTATCGTGTGTATTTGCAACTAATAGACGTTCGATGAAATCTTCATCTTTCATCTTCGTTGCTGACTTACCTTTACCACCACGACGCTGTGCTTCGTAATCAGACAATGCCTGATACTTCACATAACCTTCGTGAGAAAGCGTTACGACTACGTTTTCTTCAGTAATTAAGTCTTCAAGGCTGATATCGTGAGCAGCGGCATTAATTTCAGTGCGACGCTCATCACCATATTGCTCTTTAATTTCAACTAGCTCGTCACGAATAACTTCCATTAAACGCTCAGGAGTTGCCAAAATATAAAGTAGTTCAGCAATTAGTTCTAATAACGCTTGGTATTCGGTCAAGATTTTTTCGTGTTCAAGGCCTGTTAGCTTATGTAAACGCAAATCAAGAATTGCTTGAGCTTGTTGCTCAGAGATATAATATTGACCATCGCGAATACCAAGTTCGCTTGCTAACCAATCTGGACGAGCAACATTGTCTTCACCTGCTTTTTCAAGCATGCCTTGTACATTACCTAATTCCCACGGACGCGCTGTTAAAGCAATTTTAGCTTCAGCAGGTGTAGGGGATTTACGAATAAGTTCGATAATTGGATCAATGTTCGCAAGCGCAATCGCTAAGCCTTCAAGCGTGTGTGCACGGTCACGGGCTTTACGTAAATCAAATACTGTACGACGAGTTACTACTTCACGACGGTGAATAATAAACTCTTCTAACATTTCTTTTAAATTGAAACATTTAGGTTGGTTATTAATTAGCGCAACCATATTCATACCAAACACAGTTTGTAACTGAGTTTGTGAATACAAGTTGTTTAAAATAACTTCGCCTACGTCACCACGTTTGATTTCAATAACGATACGCATACCGTCTTTATCTGATTCATCACGTAGCGCACTAATACCTTCAATTTTCTTATCTTTAACCAGCTCAGCAATTTTTTCAATTAAACGAGCTTTATTAACTTGATAAGGAATTTCGTGAACGATGATTGTTTCACGGCCTGTTTTTTCATCGGTTTCGATGTCGGCGCGTGCACGCATGTACACTTTACCACGGCCAGTTAAGTAGGCTTGTTCAATACCCTTCTTACCGTTGATAATTGCAGCCGTTGGGAAATCAGGACCAGGAATATAATCCATTAACTCTAAAATAGTTAAATCTGGATTTTGAATAAGTGCCAAACAACCATTTACAACTTCAGTTAAGTTATGTGGTGGTATATTTGTAGCCATACCTACTGCAATACCTGACGAACCATTCACTAATAAATTAGGAACTTTCGTTGGTAAAACATCAGGGATGAACTCAGTGCCATCGTAGTTAGGAACGAAATCAACCGTTTCTTTTTCAAGATCGGCTAATAACTCATGCGACATTTTAGCCATACGTACTTCTGTATAACGCATTGCCGCTGCTGAATCACCATCAACCGAACCGAAGTTACCTTGGCCATCTACTAGCATATAACGCAGTGAGAATGGCTGAGCCATACGAACTATCGTGTCATAAACTGCACTGTCGCCGTGTGGGTGGTATTTACCGATTACGTCACCGACCACACGGGCCGATTTTTTGTAAGGCTTGTTCCAGTCATTACTAAGCTCGTTCATTGCAAACAAAACGCGGCGATGAACAGGTTTTAAGCCGTCACGTACGTCTGGTAATGCACGTCCTACAATTACGCTCATTGCGTAATCTAAGTAGGAGTTTTTTAACTCGTCTTCAATATTGACTGGCAGAATTTCATTGGCGAGATCAGTCATTTGATATCACATTCCTTCAGTATCAGCTCTCAACAACCCGGTATTGGGTATTAAGAGTATTGTTATTATTTCTAACAGCCATGCTATCACAATTAATTTTAATTTACAGGCGCAAAACTTTGCGATTTATCAATTTAGCCCTATATAATGGCCTCAGATTGACGAGGAAGTATTTTATGACCGAACATCAAAATGTAGATCACGCAGAAATAGCAAAATTTGAAGCCATCGCCGAGCGTTGGTGGGACCTAGACGGAGAATTCAAACCTCTTCACGAAATTAACCCGTTACGTTTAGACTTTATAGCAAACAAAACGCAAGGCTTATTCGATAAAGAAACACTCGATGTTGGCTGTGGTGGCGGTATTTTAAGCCAAAGCATGGCGCGCATGGGCGCAAAAGTAACTGGCATCGATATGGGGCAAGAGCCTTTAACTGTTGCTAAGTTGCACAGTTTAGAAACTGGCGTAAATGTAGATTACATAAAAGTGCCAGCAGAAGAGTTTGCTTCGCAACACCCAGAGCGCTTTGATGTAATAACCTGTATGGAAATGCTTGAGCACGTTCCCGACCCAGCATCTATCATTCATGCCGTAGCTGCACTTGCCAAACCAGGCGCAGACGTGTTTTTTTCAACCCTGAACAAAACACCTAAAGCATATTTATACGCTATTGTTGGTGCTGAAAAGCTTTTAAAAATGGTGCCTGAAGGTACACACGACCATAAAAAGTTTATAAAACCTGCACAGCTTATTACATGGGCAGAGCAAGCGGGTTTAAAAGTTCGTGCAAGTACAGGCCTTTCTTATAACCCACTATCAAAGCAATATACGCTCAATAGTGACGTTAGCGTAAATTACATACTGTACTTTGAGAAGTTAGCTTAATGGCTAACTCTCAAGCCCCCCTCCCCCTTATTGAGTACGATGCATTTTTATTTGATTTAGACGGCACTCTACTCGACACCGCTGAAGATTTAGGTGCGGCTTTAAATGCAGTTCTCATTAATAATAAAATAGAGCCTGTTAGTAGTGATGTATACCGTCCTGCGGCATCTAACGGCGCAGGCGCATTATTAGAGGCTGGTTTTAAAGAGTTATGGGACACACAACCTCAAAGCGAGCTTATTAAGCAATTAGTTGACGAATACGCTGCAAACATAGCAAATCACACACATTGCTTCAGCGGTGTTGAATCGTTGCTTATTGCCCTTGATCAGAAAAAGATCAAATGGGGGATCATGACTAACAAACCAGGGTTTTTAACTGATCCTTTAGTGGCAGCAATTCCCGCATTGAAAAATGCTAGTGTAGTAATAAGTGGCGACACCTTAGCTGAAGCTAAGCCATCCCCTTTACCGCTGCTACACTGTGCAAAGCTTATGGGAGTGCAACCAAAACGCTGTTTGTACATTGGTGATGCACAGCGAGACATACAAGCAGGCAAAGCCGCAGGTATGCGCACAGCAACGGCACTTTGGGGTTACATACCAAGTAATGATGAAGCCAACAGCTGGAATGCTGATTTTAACTGGCAAAGCCCAATTGATGGTTTTAACCATATATAGTGCCATGTTAATTAATAAACACTATATATTGTGATTGTGTTAGTTTTTACGCAAAGCTTGCTGATAAAAAAAGCAGTCAAAATTTATTTTTAAAATGCGTAAATTTAGCAGATCATTAGTTGATTTTTGCATATTTCAACTTAAATGATTGTTCGAAGGTGAGTATCTACTAACACAAATACGTTATCCCGAAGTTATCCACAAATAGGGGCAATTATGTCCCTTGCAAAACAACTCAGACCACACTATCTTGTGATCTCTAAATTGAACAACACCAGATATTGTGGCCAAATGTTATTCAATTAAATTCGCAAATATGGCGAAACTTATAATAAATGAGTATATACCTCGCCCCGGCGAGGTATAAAGCATTGGTCAAAATACATAATTCCCAAGGAATACAGGCAAATGAACCAACAGTTATCTGTAAGCAAACGTGACGGGCGTAAAGAGCCTCTTGATCTGGATAAGATCCATCGCGTTATTGAGTGGGCCGCCGAAGGTTTAAACAACGTTTCGGTTTCGCAAGTTGAATTAAAGTCGCACATTCAGTTTTACGACGGTATTCGTACTAAAGACATTCACGAAACCATCATTAAAGCAGCAGCGGATCAGATTTCAAAAGAATCGCCTGATTACCAATACTTAGCTGCACGTTTAGCTGTATTCCATTTACGTAAAAAAGCGTACGGTCAATTTGAGCCACCACGTTTATTTGACCACGTAACAAAAATGGTTGGCGATAAACGCTATGATGCTCATTTACTAGTAGATTACACAGAGCAAGAGTTAGATGAGCTTGATGCATACCTTGATCATTCTCGCGATCTTAACTTTAGCTACGCTGCTGTAAAGCAACTTGAAGGTAAGTACCTCGTTCAAAACCGTGTATCGGGTTAAATATACGAAAGTGCACAGTTTTTATATATTTTAGTTGCGGCAAGCTTATTTTCAGATTACCCACGTGAAACACGTACTGATTACATTAAACGTTTTTACGATGCAGTATCTTTATTTAAAATATCTCTACCAACGCCAATTATGTCGGGTGTACGTACGCCTACTCGCCAGTTTAGCTCGTGTGTATTGATTGAATGTGGCGACAGCCTTGATTCAATCAATGCAACGTCGTCAGCTATTGTTAAATACGTTTCACAACGTGCGGGAATTGGTATTAATGCAGGTCGAATTCGTGCGCTAGGTAGCCATATTCGTAACGGCGAAGCGTACCATACAGGTTGTATTCCTTTTTATAAGCACTTTCAAACAGCTGTTAAAAGTTGTTCGCAAGGTGGTGTACGCGGCGGTGCTGCAACTTTGTTCTACCCGCTTTGGCATCTAGAAGTAGAAAACCTACTTGTACTTAAAAATAACCGTGGTGTAGACGACAACCGCGTTCGTCACCTTGATTACGGCGTACAGTTTAATAAACTAATGTACTCTCGTTTAATTAAAGATGACTACATTACATTATTTAGCCCATCAGATGTGCCTGGCCTTTATGATGCATTTTTTGAAGACCAAGCTGAGTTTGACGCACTTTACGTTAAATACGAACAAGACGAGTCTATTCGTAAAAAACGCATTAAAGCCATTGAGCTTTTCTCTATGTTTGCACAAGAGCGTGCAAGTACTGGTCGTATTTATTTACAAAATGTGGATCACTGTAATACACACAGCCCATTTATTTCTAAAGTTGCGCCAATTCGCCAATCTAACTTATGTTTAGAAATTGCATTGCCAACTAAGCCACTTAATAACGTGAATGACGAAGAAGGCGAAATTGCCCTTTGTACACTTTCTGCGTTTAACCTAGGTGCAATAGAGTCACTTGATGAGCTTGAAGAGCTAGCTGAACTTGCAGTACGCGCACTTGATAACTTACTTGATTTCCAAGACTACCCTGTACCGGCTGCTAAAAATGCAACTATGGGTCGTCGTACACTAGGAATAGGCGTAATTAACTACGCATACTACCTAGCTAAAAACGGTAAGCGTTATTCTGATGGCAGCGCTAATGCATTAACGCATAAAACCTTTGAAGCTATTCAATATTACTTGATGAAAGCATCAAACGAGCTTGCTAAAGAGCGTGGCGCATGTCCTAAGTTTAACGAGACAACGTATTCACAAGGTATTATGCCAACAGATACGTACAAACGTGATTTAGATAAAATTTGTGATGAGCCACTTCATCTTGATTGGGATACACTACGTGCAAGTATTAAAGAGCACGGTATGCGTAACTCAACACTAAGTGCATTAATGCCATCAGAAACATCGTCGCAAATCTCTAACGCAACTAACGGTATTGAGCCACCACGTGGACATATTAGCGTTAAAGCAAGTAAAGACGGTATTTTAAAACAAGTTGTTCCTGAGTATGAGCGTTTAAAAGATCAGTACGAGCTACTATGGGACATTCCATCAAACGATGGTTATTTACAGCTTGTTGGCATAATGCAAAAATTTGTTGACCAAACAATTTCTGCAAATACGAATTATGATCCAAACAAGTTCGAAGGCGGTAAAGTACCTATGCAAGTCTTATTAAAAGACTTACTAAGCGCGTACAAACTAGGTGTTAAAACCTTGTATTACCACAATACTCGCGACGGCGCCTCAGATTCACAAGAAGATGCTCCAGAAGTGGAAGATGACGATTGTGAAGGCGGCGCGTGTAAAATATAACTGCTGATTT
>NZ_JACJDN010000166.1:0-6988 GCF_014163565.1 Pseudoalteromonas sp. SR45-5
ATTAATTTATAAAAATACCTTCAAAAACAGATTAAAGACTTATTATTGCTTTTTACTGCACTTTAAGTTAACAATTTTGTAACCTAACTAATGTAGGGTATATTCTTCATTCAAAATAAAAATAGGAACAACTATGTTACACGGGAAATATAAAAATAAACTACTTAGTACCGCTTTGTTACTTGGCTCATTACCTGTAATGGCCAATGTAGCTAATGGCGGATTTGAACAATGGTCAGGTAATACACCTAGCTCTTGGAGCACTATTGATAGCGGAATCAGCTTAACGCGCTCAACTAGTACAGTTAAAAGCGGTAGTAGCTCTGCTGCTGTCAATGTAACAACAGGATCGCAAAGTAACACTGATTTACTACAACAGGTTGCTGTAGAAGCGGGTAAAACCTATAACTTTTCGACTGATGTTTACCACACCGAAGGTAAAATTAAAGCGCGCTTATATGTAGATGGCTATCAAGGCTATTCAAATCAAGCACAAACTAACCAATGGCAAACAATTAGCCATAGCTATACAGCAAGCAGTGATAAAACAATTAGTATTGGGCTTAGGTTTTACGATGTAAGTGGATTTGATGGCAGCGAAACCGTATACGTAGATAACTTTTTACCAAATACTGATGGCAACGCATCAACAAGTTGCACCGACAATAGCCTTACCTTAACGCTTAACACCGATAATTACGGTAGCGAAACTAGCTGGGCCGTTAATAACAATCAAGGTAGCGCTGTTGCTAACGGCAGTGGTTACGCATCAAACACTCAGTATGATGAGCAAATATGCCTAACTGATGGTACTTACGCACTTGTTATTAGCGACAGCTACGGCGATGGCATGTGTTGTTCAACAGGTAGTGGCAGTTATGCGCTTAAGCAAGGCTCTACCGCACTTGCTAGCGGTGCAAGTTTTAATAATACAGACAGCACGGCATTTACTTTAGGTAGTGGCTCTGGTGATGGCGGCGGGACCAACCCAACACCCACTGGCTACTATGTTACTGCTCAAGGGTTATCAGGTTATGCACTAAAAACTGAGCTTTATAATATTATTAAAGATCATAATGCACAGGGTTACTCGGCTATTTGGAATTTTTACGACTCATCTGCACGTGATAAATACTTTGAAAACGATAACAGCATTTTAGATATGTATAGCGAGAAACCAAACGGCTCAGATAGCTACAATTATACTGCGGTGAGTGACCAATGTGGTAACTATAGTGGAGAAGGCGGCTGTTACAACCGTGAGCATTCATTTCCTAAAAGCTGGTTTGGCGGCACTATTGAGCCAATGAACTCAGATGTGCATCATATTTACGCAACCGACGGTTATGTAAACTCAAAACGTAGTAACTTCCCATTTGGTGAAGTAGCAAGCGCTTCATTTACATCAACCAACGGAAGTAAATTAGGCTCTGCCGCAAGTTCATTAAATTACTCAGGTACTGTATTTGAGCCAATTGACGAATTTAAAGGTGACTTTGCTCGCGCTTATTTTTACATGGCAACGCGCTACGAAAATGTAATAGGCACTTGGCAAACCAAAACGACCTCAAGTAATGCAGTGCTTAATGGTTCAAGCAACCAAGTATTCGAGAACTGGGTTGTAGCCATGCTGCTTAACTGGCATAACAGCGATCCTGTAAGCCAAATGGAACTTGACCGTAACCAAGCAGCCTTTGAATTTCAAGGTAATCGTAACCCGTATATCGACCATCCTGAATTTGTAGAAATGATTTGGTAAAAGTTAGCAGTTAAAACATAAGCCTTTGCAATTGCAGAGGCTTTTAACCTTTAGTGTGTAATATTTTTTAAAAATATGATGATTTAAGCTAATTATAAGAAACAGTTGCGATAAGTGACTTTTCAGCTCTGTTTTTCATCAACGTTAAAAGTGAATGATGAAAATCTTGAAATATCACCTCTCCCCATATTCGTGAATAAATACCAAAATTTGTATTGTCTTGCACGGTCGTTTTTAACGTTAAAATTGTATTGCCGCTTTTATCTTCACTTAGCTGATAACCACCGTAAAGTGGAGAAAAGTATTCACCGCCAAGTTTTACGTGTTTATCGAGTGCGTCATCGGGAATAGCATCTGGGTCTATGTCAAATCTATAAAGCATCTGTTTATTTGGTTGCCAGTCCGTAATAACTTCTTTAAATATAACCCCTTTTTGCCAAGTACTTGTGCGAACAGCGCCTATACCGCTTGCATTCATACTTGCCTTTAATGGCTTTGGTACACCAATTAATTGAGTGAGTGAAAAAGGCACTTCCTGTGGTTTTATATCACTCACATTAGCTAACTGTTGCCACACAACATTGATGGGCGCGTTAATAGTTATTGAATTTGTTACTTCGTATGTTTTTGATAAATTTAAAAAATTAACTTCAATAGGTGAGAGCAATATAGGTAACAACGCGATTGATAATAAAGAACTATTCGCTTTTTTTATTTCACGCTTTCTAACAAAACCCGCAAGTAATCCACCAATGCTGGCAAAAAACATAAAAGCAGGCAAAGCCATAGCCACACAAATACTGCCTTCAAGTAAAGTAATTACACTTACAAATAAAAAAACAAAAATAGGCTGCCAAGCAATCGTGACCATTTGCCTTTTAGTTAAGGTTTTTGAGCTCTTAAATTCAAAGTGAACACGAATATAACCAATTGCAACGGGCACTAAAAACATAAATGATATAGAGACTAGGCTACTTAAATTATAAGTATCAAGTAGCTCTATAAACAGCCGCATAAATATGCCGTAAAGCGTACCAAGTAAAATACCAATTGATTTAGGGGAGTTGAGTTGCATGTCTATTCTTTATTGTTATTAACAATCAGAAAGTAACAGAAGTATTATTCCACCACAAATAAAACAATATTAACGGCTCCTGCAAGCAAATAGCTTGAAATAAAACGGCTTTCACAGCCACTAAGACTAAAGGATAATAACCTGCCATTAACACTATTTCCCGCTATAAACAGTGATCAAATTCTTTAAAAATAAAAACAAGCCATTGATTTATAGTAATTTTAAATCATTTTGTGTAGTTTTATAATTTTTAACGTAAAGCTGATTGTCAGATTAACTGTATTAAAAACAACCATGCACGACCTTTTGCCTATACATAGCAGCCCAAAAGCTGATCTACCCTGCATGTTCAATATTCATTTGCTTTAACAAAAGCCGTATTTATTTGATTAAGCAACAATGTTGCAGGAGAACGCATGCAAACTACACCACCCGGTGATGCACCATCAAACACGCACAAGAATGCTCAAAGCTACGAGCAGCTTCACAAACCGAGTTCAGAGTTTAATACTCGCGACGAGTATCTCGAACATGAATTACAGATTATGCAGCCTAAACGCTGGCGTCCTAATTTACCGTTTAGAGATTACCGATTTGAATTTGAAGACACCATTCCAGCAATGGCGGGCACTATTGGTAAAGTCGTTATGGTGGGTGCTATTGCGGCAACATTTGCAGCGCCTCTTGGATTAAGCGATGCCTTTGTTTTAGAAAATGTACGTTATGAATTACTCATTGTTTCTATTTTTATCATTTTATTTTCAGGCTTTATTTTACCCACGGCCAACTTAGCCGGTACTCACGGCCCGCTTATTCCGTTAATTCCTATTGTTGTTGCTGCTGGCGGTCACCCTATGGCGTTTGGCTTACTCATTGGTGCCTTTGGTTTTATTTTGGCCATAACCAAAGGAGGAAGTATGCTCGCGCGCCTAACCAGTAAAGGTGTATGTGGCGGGCTACTCATTTATTTAGGCTTTATTGGTACTATTTCGCAGGTTAAAAAGCTGTTTGCCTGGGCTGAGGCCATTGATATGGCGCATATTGCGTTTATTGTTATTTTAGCCACCATTTTATTGTATGCGCTATTAGAGCACTTTAAAAAGCGCTGGTTAGCTGTGCCGTTAAGCTGCCTTATTGGTGGCGTGGTTGCCTTTGCTTTAGGTGCACCGTTTGAGTTTCATACTGCTCCGGGTTTACCAAATATGAACCCCGCTTACTGGTGGGGCGAAAACACGGGTTGGATGCTTGGCCTGCCAACGCTTGAAAGCTTTGTGGTTGTACTCCCATTTGCAGTGCTCGCCGTTGCTATGTGGTCACCTGATTTTTTAGGTCATCAAGTATTTCAAAAAATAAGCTATCCGCAACGTACTGAAAAAGTACAAATGAATATCGACGACACCATGCTGAGCGCATCGGTTAGACAAACATTTGGCTCACTTGCTGGTGGTGCTAACTTTACCTCATCGTGGGGAACCTACATTGTACCTGCTGCTATTGCTAAACGCCCTATTCCGGCTGGCGCCATTTTAACAGCCGTATTTTGTATTATTGCTGGTTTATGGGGTTACCCAATGGATTTAGCCATTTGGCAACCTGTGCTTTGTGTAGCGCTTATTGTAGGTGTGTTTATTCCGCTACTTGAAGCTGGCATGGAAATGACGCGCGAAGGCAAAACAACGCAATCAGCCGCTATTGTGGTATTTGCCTCAACCTTAGTTAATCCGGCTTTTGGTTGGTCGCTTACTATGTTACTTGATAACTTAGGGCTTATTGGCTGTAAAGAACGTAGCGCAGAGCTAACTAAAATGAGCCGCTGGGTGATTCCACTTATTATGTTTTTGCTACTTACTACTGTAATGGCAATTGTAGGCATGTTACCTGGTATACCTGCGTTAATGGCTGACTTTAGACATTAAGCCTTAGGTACTGAACCTAATATTTACCCACAAAAAAGCACGGCAATTGCCGTGCTTTTCAATACGTGATTTTACTATATACAAGTTAAACAATTACTGCCAAGGGCGCTCAGCTGCTAGTTGTTTTTCAAACGCATCAATCTGTGGGTTTAGTGTTTCGGTTACACCAATAAAATCTAAGCCACTTAATAGACGCTCTTTTACGTCTTTACGAATATCAAAACTAATTGGTGCAAACTTACTGCTTGTTAGTGTTTGATTTTCAAGGTCGATTTCAATGTTAATATCGTCGTGCTGCTCGCTAAGTACAAACAATTGCTCAAGCGTGTCGGCAGGTAACGCAATGGCTAACATTTGGTTGTTACCACAGTTATTAAAGAAAATATCTGCAAAGCTTTCAGCTAAAATAACTTCAAAACCATATTGCTTAAGTGCCCATGGCGCGTGCTCGCGAGATGAGCCACAACCAAAGTTGTCGCGCGTTAATAATATTTGCGCGCCTTGGTAGCATGGGCGATTTAAAATAAAGTCAGGGTTTGGCTCACCGTTATCTAGGTAACGCCAATCATAAAACAAGGCAGCATCAAAACCTTCGCGGCTAGTTGATGTTAAAAACTGCTTAGGAATAATTTGGTCAGTATCTACATTGTTTTTATCAAGTGGAGCCATTAAGCCACTAAAAAATACGCTCATTATGCTTCTCCTCTAATATCAACAAAGTGACCATGTATTGCAGCGGCTGCCGCCATTGCAGGACTAACTAAATGGGTACGCCCGCCACGACCTTGGCGACCTTCAAAATTACGATTAGAAGTAGATGCACAACGCTTGCCTGCTTCTAGGCGGTCATCGTTCATCGCTAAACACATAGAACAACCTGGTTCGCGCCATTCAAAGCCTGCGGCTTTAAAAATATCGGCTAAGCCTTCGTCTTCAGCTTGTTTTTTAACTAAGCCAGAGCCCGGTACAATTAACGCCTCTATGCCGGCTACAACTTGCTTGCCTTCAACAATTTTTGCAGCTGCGCGTAAGTCTTCAATACGGCTATTAGTACATGAGCCAATAAATACCGTGTCTACTTTTGCGCTTGATAATTTATCGCCCGCTTTTAAGCCCATGTATTTAAGTGCGCTGCGAATGGCATCGGCTTTAATTAAATCTGGCTCTTTATCTGGATCAGGTATGCACTCATCAACACCAATTACTTGCTCTGGGCTTGTGCCCCAGGTAATTTGTGGCTGAATGTCGTCAGCATTTAGCTCAACAACTAAATCAAAGTGTGCGCCTTCGTCTGTTTTTAAGGTTTCCCAATATTCAACGGCTGCATCAAAATCTGCGCCTTTAGGTGCAAACGGACGACCTTTTAAATAATCATAAGTAATTTGGTCAGATGCAATTAAACCCGCTTTTGCACCCATTTCTATGCTCATATTACATAGCGTCATACGGGCTTCCATTGAGAGCGCTTCAATGCCTGCACCACAAAACTCTGCTACATAGCCTGTGCCACCAGCAGTACCTAACTTGCCAATTACCGCCATAATTAAATCTTTAGCCGTAACTGTTGGACGCAATACACCGTTAATTTGAATTTTTAACGATTTCGCCTTTTTTTGCTGTAGCGTTTGCGTTGCTAATACGTGCTCAACCTCAGACGTACCAATACCATGCGCTAATGCGCCAAACGCACCATGCGTAGAAGTATGGCTATCGCCACATACAATGGTTGTGCCTGGCAAAGTAATACCTTGCTCTGGGCCCATTACGTGCACAATGCCTTGGTTAATTGAGTTTAAATCGTAAAGTACAATACCAAACTCTTTACAGTTTTTATCAAGCGCCATTAATTGGTTTTTAGATACTTCGCTTGCGGCATCAAGTGATCGGCTCTTAGTCGATACGTTATGATCCATCGTTGCAAAGGTTTTTTCTGGGCAACGTACAGTACGGTTTTTTTCACGTAGACCTGCAAAAGCCTGCGGAGAAGTAACTTCATGCACTAAATGGCGGTCAATATAAAGTAAGTCGGTTTGCTCATTTATGCTGGCAACGGTATGTGCTTGCCAAATTTTGTCGTATAACGTTTGGGCCACTTGCTAATTCCCTAATCTGTTTGAGTTGCAGCATAACGGTGCTGCAACTTTAATATGTTATTAAATGCGTGAAACGATAGCGGCTGCCACATCGCTTGTGCTTTAACCTGCATTTGGATATATATCTGGTGTGCCAACGCCTGCT
>NZ_JACJDN010000167.1:0-6959 GCF_014163565.1 Pseudoalteromonas sp. SR45-5
TACCAATTTTACTAAATACATAAGCAATTAACTAAAAAGGCCCTTGCGGGCCTTTTTACTATGTATTTTGCTTATGCCAATTAGCTTAAACTCTTAAGCAGATAGGCATTACTATTGGTTTTTGCTTTTAAATATATAAAAGCTAAATATAGCGAACACACATACCTGAGCTACAATACCTTGCCATGTTGACTTAATACCAAGCCATGCTATTTCAAAGCTCATTGGTAGCGACGCAATACCTATTATATCGGCCTCTTGTAATGCAATAACGGCTTTGCCCATAAGCACAAACGAGAGTGCAAATAATAAATAAGTGGTAATTGCAAAAAACTTAGCAACCGGTAATTTAATTGAGTACTTAATTAATACCCACGTAATAATAGCCAGTATTGCTACAGCTATCGCGAAACCCGATGCAATAGATGAATATTGAGCAGGCGAGCTTTGCGTTAATAAAGACTGATAAAACAATACGGTTTCGAATACTTCTCGGTACACGGCAATAAAAGAAAGCCCCGCTAATCCCCAAAGTGTTCCCGACTCAAGACGCTTATCTATATTGTCTTTTATATATTTTTGCCATTGTTGCGCACTTGTTTTACTGTGCATCCATACGCCAACATACAGTAAGATTACAGCGGCGAACAATGCACCAGCACCTTCCATAACTTCGCGACTTGCACCACTTATTTCTATTAATGTTTGCGCAGCCGCCCATGTTAAGCCACCGGCAATAAGTGCGGTTACCCAGCCAACATGTACGTATTTAAGCGCATCTTGACGTTTCGTTTTAATAAGCACAGTCATAAGGGCAATAATGACTAAGAGTGCTTCTAAGCCTTCTCGCAGTAATATTATTAAACTAGCTGAAAGTAGAGCGCCATCAGTTAGCTTGGTTTCGTTTAGCATGCTATCTGCTTTAGCGAGTTGTGTTAGTGCTGCACTTACTTTTTCGGCAACGACGGCTGTATCTTTTTCGTTTTTGAATGTTTGGCGTAGGTTCATCAGTTGTACTTCGATGTTTTTACGCAGTGTTTCGTCGTAGGCATTTAAGTTGTTTTCAACAAGCTCAAAGCCATCTAAGTATGCGCTAATTGCTAAATCACTTGCTTGTGAGTAATTGCCTTTAGCATGCGCAGCTTGCGCTGCAAGTAACTGCGTGCGAGTAACTGTTATCGGATTTTTGTTAGCGCTAAATAATTGCTCCGGATTACCACGAAGCCATTTAACGTAATGTGCTTGTGCTTCACTTTGACCTGCCGATAATTGTGCAGGGTTTAGGTTTACAATCTGCGAAGCGGTAATGTTTTGTTCTACATTTTGTGGTTTTTGAACATCTTTAAATGCCAAGCTACCTACATAAAAAGCTAAAGACCATCGTTGTTGTTCATTAAATTGGGTAAAAGCAACCATAGGCGTGTCGTCAATGCCGTTACTTACAGCGTCAAATAACCCCATTAATGAGCGGTTTGTTGCGCGTTCTTTGTCGGTAAAGTTGGTAGGCTCTGGCGATAAATTTTTTGCAAGCGGACCGTCGCCTTGACCACTTTGGCCGTGACACATTGAGCAGTTAGTAGCAAAAAGCGATTTGGTTTGCTCAACCGGAAGCAGTGATGTAGGTAACGATAGTTGTGGCATAAAGGTAAGCAGCGACTCACGAAGCGCTGAGCTTGCTGCACGTACATCGACAACACTCGCTTTATTAGCAATCGCTGTATGCAGTGATTTAGCTTGTGCCTTTACTGTATCAAACTCATTGGTTTGGCTTGATAGCTGTCCAGCTTGCTCAATAATAACGTGCGAAAATTCAGTCATTTCTTGATATTCGTCGGGGTCTAGTATTTCACCATTTCCAACAGCTGCCACGTAATCTACACCTACATACTCTGCAAGCTGTGCAATTTGTTTTATTTTTGTTTGCTCATTAGGTGAGGCCGACACATTAAAGCTTGCCATAGCCATTATAAAAAGCACAAAAAAACAATGAAATTGTCGTTTGCCCAGAGATACCAAATTTAAAAACACGTGAGAATTATTTTTGGACATTGAAAAGCCCTACAGAGGAAAAGCCAAAATTATAATTGTTTTCATTTGCATTTCAAGCGGATTAATTTAAACAAAGAAGATAAATAAAAAGGATAACAATTTATAGAACTTTAAAGTGTTTTTGTAACACGTGAGTAACAGTAACCAAGTGATTTATATAATAACTTGGTTACTGAGTTGATTGCTCACAAAGCATTTATTACTTTGCTTGCTCAGCTGATTTAATGCTGCTTTGAATAAGCGGCGAAATAGTTAAGCCTTGTACAATAATAGAAAATATAACCACAACGTAGGTAACAATAACGATTAG
This sequence comes from Pseudoalteromonas sp. SR45-5, assembly GCF_014163565.1. Classification (NCBI taxonomy): domain Bacteria; kingdom Pseudomonadati; phylum Pseudomonadota; class Gammaproteobacteria; order Alteromonadales; family Pseudoalteromonadaceae; genus Pseudoalteromonas; species Pseudoalteromonas sp. SR45-5. The sequence goes on from NZ_JACJDN010000167.1 coordinate 2,360, forward strand.
GTTATGTAGGTCAGAGCCACCTACAAAAACTTGCTCGCGTGGAATTGCTGCCGCCATTGCCAGTGCAAGACCGCCGCGTAGCCCACCCCAGGTTAAAATTTTAACACTGTGTTTATCGTAACTTCTAAAGCGTTTAAAGATAACAAAGGGTGCGCCTACGCTAATAAAGCGTGCTAGTAATACTGCAGGTACCATTAGTAAGCCTAAGCCAATTTCACCAAGCGTGATTGGCATCGTCACTATTAGCATACCTATTATTAAAAACAGTAGGGCATTTAAAAAGCTATCGGTTGCATGCCAAAAATCTTTTACGTAACGAGTGTCTTCAGGCCCCGTGCGCTCAGTTGCTTTAGTACGAGTAATGTTACCCATTAATATGCCGCTCGTAACCATGGCAAGTGCGCCTGATATTTCCCAAATATTTGCAGCAGCAAAACCTGCGGTAGGAATAGTTAAGGTTATCAATAAGCGAATGTTTACATCGCGGCTGTTAATAATTAAAAAGTGGCCAACCAAAGCAATAACCAAACCAAACGCAATGCCGCCTAGGGCGTCTACAAAAAAGAGTTCTGCTATATCGCCAAATTGTGCATCGGTGCCATAAAAAGCAACCGAAAAAATGGTCGTAAATATTACTAAACCAATACCGTCGTTAAATAGCGACTCACCTTCTACTTGAACTGAGATTCCTTCTGGCGCTCGCATTTGTTTAATAATAGCAAGTACAGCAATAGGGTCGGTTGGGCTAATAAGCGCGCCAAATAATAAACAGTATATAAACGGTACATCAAAGCCAAATAAGGCAAATAGATAAAAACTTAAATAACCGACTATAAAAGTGGAAGCAATAGTAGAAAATAGCACTAGTGCGGTTATTTCCCAGCGCTGTTTACGAAGCGCCATAAGGTTAATTTCCAATGCGCCAGCATAAAGTAAAAATCCGAGCATACCTTTGAGTAATAACTCGTTAAAGTTAATACTGGAAACAATTTGGGTCATGGCTAACGCATTTTGATCGCCTAATAATTTAACGGCAATAATGAATAATAAAGAAATAACAACTGAGCCTGTAGTAATGGCAATTGTAGTTTGCATTTTGAGGATATATTGGTTTGCAAAAGCAATAAAAATTGCAATGGCAGAGAGAAAACAAATGAGATACCAAGCATTCATTGGCTAACCTTACTATTTTTTTAACGACACACGAAAAAGAGGATTATAAACCCGCGTATGGTACTCCTGTAATATTTCAGAGTCACAGTTTTTATGCCTAAATATAGCTTTTAATACGGATTATTTTTAGTAAGAGTTAATAGAAAATTAGGCTTTGTAAATATTGTCATTATTAAATTAAATGTACGTTATAAATACACAGTGTATTGTAATATCGAATGATTAATCTCACTATTAAAGTGCGTATTAATTCGTAAAGTAAAAGTGGGTTTTGTAATTACTTGCCCTTAATGCTTTGCTTACGTAAAATCCCGCTATTATTTATTTTAAAGTGATTGGTATTATCAAACAGCTGTTTAGTGCAACCGGGCCTTTAGCGTTATCTTTAGATGGGTATACGCCTCGCCAACCACAAATTGATATGGCAGTAGCTGTTGCGGATGCATTAAAAAACAGTTCGCAATTAGTTGTTGAAGCAGGCACGGGTACGGGTAAAACATTTGCATATTTAGCCCCTGCACTTAAGTCAAAAGGGCGCACGATAATATCAACAGGTTCTAAAGCTCTACAAGAGCAGCTTTATCACAGAGATTTACCGCAACTAGTTAAAGCTTTAAGTGCTTCAAAAAAAACCGCCTTATTAAAAGGGCGCGCCAATTACCTATGCACCTACCGACTTAATCAACATGTTGCACATGTACCTACTGACGACTCCGACGTAATGCATCAACTAGCTATGGTAGCTAAGTTTGCAAGCGAAACACAATCGGGCGATTTGGCCGATTGTATAGGTATAGAAGATGATGCCAAAGTACTGCCTTATGTAAATTCAACAGCCGATAATTGTTTAGGTAAAGAGTGTCCAGATTTTCAAAGCTGTTATATACGCAAAGCACGTTTAACTGCGGCCGATGCCGATGTGGTTGTAATTAATCACCATTTGTTTTTTGCTGATATGGCTGTAAAAGAAAGTGGCTTTGCTGAACTTATGCCAAAAGCAGATGCTTACATATTTGATGAAGCCCATCAGTTAAGCGAAATTGCCAGCGATTACTTTGGTGAAAGTGTTAGCACTAAAAAGTTGGTAGATTTAATTAATGATTTACGTGCTATTTATAGAGCTGAAATTCCCGATATGCTGCAACTTGGTAAAAGCTTAAACAAGCTTGAGACAAGCGTTGCTGATTTACGTTTACAATTTGGTGTTGATGGCAGCCGTGGCGATTGGCGAGAAAAACTAAGCGATAAACAAATTTGCTCGGCGCTCCATCGTGTGATCAGTGATTTAGATTTTGTTTATCAAGTACTCAAGCTTTGCCTAGATAGAAGCGACAAAATTGAGCATCCATTTGAACGTGCACTTGCGTTTAAAGGGCAGTTAGAGCGGGTTTTTGATACAGCCCAAACCGGCTTTAGTTATTGGTATGAAACAACGCGCCGTTATTTAACAATTAATATAACGCCATTGAATGTATCAGCTAAGTTTGCTCAAATGATGCAAGACACGGGCGCAGGATTTGTATTCACTTCTGCAACACTTTCGGTTGATAACAAACTAGAGCATTTTAATGCAAGCCTAGGTTTAAAGCCAAAACAAAGCATGATGGTAGATAGCCCATTTGACTACCCTAATCAGGCGCTGCTGTGTTTACCTCGCTACTTACCCGAATCGCATGCTGATAATATGCCACATGCAATTGTAAAACTAACGCTTGAGCTTATAAAATCAGCACAAGGGCGTTGTTTTGTGTTATTTACTAGCTATCGAATGATGCACTTAGTGGCCGAAGGGCTAACTACACAAATAGACTACCCAGTTTATATGCAAGGGCAAATGTCTAAGCGTATAATTTTAGAGAAATTTACTCGCCATGGTAATGCGGTATTACTCGGCACGGCTTCTTTTTGGGAAGGTGTCGATGTACGCGGCAGTACATTAAGTTGTGTTATTATAGACAAATTGCCATTTGCAGCCCCTGACGATCCATTGCTACAAGCTAAAATGCAAGATTGCCAAATGCAGGGAAAAGACCCTTTTTCACACATACAATTACCGCAGGCTGTAATTGCGCTAAAGCAAGGTGTAGGGCGTTTAATTCGAGATAGTAAAGACAAAGGCGTACTTGTAATATGTGATAATCGCTTAGTTACACGCCAATATGGCCAAGTATTTTTAAAAAGCTTACCACCGATGCGCCGCACGCGAAGCTTAGAAGATGCCAATACATTTTTAAAACAAATTAATTAGAGTACTAAAATGATCAAAAGTAATATCCTTGCCCTTGATGCTTCAACTGAAGCACTTTCAATTGTTTTACATTACCAGGGCCAAACGTTTCATCATTTTGAAGAGTGTCCGCAGCAGCACAGCCAAAAAATACTTCCACTTGTGGATGAACTTTTAACTAAAGCAAACTGTAAATTAAAAGACTTAGACGTAATTGGTTTTGGCCAGGGGCCAGGTAGTTTCACCGGTGTACGTATTAGTGTTGCTATAGCGCAAGGCTTAGCGTATTCAACTAATTTGCCGCTTGTTGGTGTGTCTACACTGGCTACTATGGCTCAACAAACGTTTGAACAAAAAGGCAGCCTGAGTGTTTATCCAAGTATAGATGCGCGTATGGGGGAGATATACTTTGCACATTACCAAGCGCAAAATAATCTAATGCTTTTAGTTAACCAAGAATGCGTTATAAAACCTGATTTACTAAATAATGACTATATAGCGACCACTGAGCCATCTGTAGCTGTGGGCACGGGCTTTGAAACCTATCCTGATGCGCTAAATGACTTTGAAAACGTGACAATTAATACTGATATTACATTGCCTGATGCGCGTTATATGTTAGCGCATGTTGAAGCCGCGTTTTTAGCGGGTGACGTTGTAAAAGCGAGTGACGCTCAACCTAAATATGTGCGAGATACGGTAACGTGGAAAAAGCTACCAGGGCGTGACTAATCATATTATTTGCAAATTGGTTGTTTTTAAATCATAATTTTATACAATATTAAGGTTGGAGACGCGTAATGACGCTGCCTATTGGTTCAGGTTTTTTTACCGGGGATATTCCGGGTAGGGTTAGCCCTACTAAAGTTGTTACTAATAAACCACAGAGTTTATTAGACCAGCCGGCTGCTCAAAAAACGAATACCGATTATGTAAAAAGCAGTGTCGAGGGCGTCGAACTAGCTAATCAACTGTTTAAAAGCAGTGCTAAAAGTAATGAATACAGCCAAACAATTTACGACCAACCGACAGCTCAAGTAAGTAAAGCGATTTCTACTTATACTGAATTTGCTAATTTAGAACGTAGAGCCGAAGTACAAAATTTAATAGGTGTTGATATATACGCTTAAAGCTTAATTGAGCGCTTTAGATAAATACAGCGATAAAATTCAATAAAAAGCCCGAACATGTGTTCGGGCT
>NZ_JACJDN010000168.1:0-6947 GCF_014163565.1 Pseudoalteromonas sp. SR45-5
GTTAGCGCAACTTCAGGTAATACAAAGTTATCGACTACATCACCGGTCAGGTTACGTGCTGTTGTTGGCCCCATACCTGGTAGCATTAAATAGGCGCCATCACCTACGCCCCATACACCCAACGTTTGTCCAAAGTCTTCATCGACTATTTCAAGACCTAGTGAGCTTGCAACATCAAAGATACCAAACAGACCGACAGTAGAGTTAACTAAAAAGCGTGCTAAGCTCACACTTGCATTACCCGGTTTACCTTGCAAACCCGCATTGATCATATCTACAGGTGCGGTGATATTACCTGTAAAATTAACAATACCGTTTCTTACCGGTACAGGCGTTACTTCAACATAACCTACAGCAACTGGGCGCAATAAATAAGCATCCAGTACATCCATATTAAAGTCATATAATGGACGATTAATACTTTGCAGCGGATCTCTGTCATCTACTTTGCTTTGAGGTACTTGAGCACAGCCGGCTAGTATCAATAAACATAAAAAAGTAAAACTGTGTTTTAACATCTAACGTCCTTAAGGTATTAATGTATCAATTTGAAGTTGGTAGTCACTTACACTTTCACGCTTTAACGCCTGTGAATGACCTTCTAGCTCACCAGAGCTTGGCATAACAGAGTCATCGATAGAAATACGCGCCGAAATAATAATATTTTCTGCACTAGATAAGTTAAGCCCTGCAACCATTGCACTACTATCACTCAACTCAACTGTAATTGGAAATGAATATTTAGTCAGCTTAACAGCAGCTAATGGCATAGGTGAGCCAGTTGCAGCTTTTGCAAATATAAACAAAATACCGTCTTTTGGCTGTTTATCAATAAGCTCTTTTGCAATGTCGACTGTAACTGCAATAGCACCCGTTGTAGTAGTAACTGGCATAACTGAGCCTTCACTTTGCATTTGCTGCTCAATATCAGCAATACGTTCGGAGATCATGTTATAACGTGAATCATTTTTTTCCATGCTCGCCAATAAAACTTCAAATGCAGTTTTAGCTTGCGGCCAATCTTTACGCTCATACGCTATCAGCGCTAGTAACGAAATAGCATCTAAATTAGTAGGCTCAACGTTTAGCACTTTTGAAAGCATACCTGCCGCGCGAGTCATATTAGCTTCGCTACCTTCAAGTAATAAAACCTGACTGTAACTAATAAGAACCTGCATATTATCAGGGTTCATACGTAGTGCTTTATCAAATGACTGCTGCGCCATGTCAAATTCATTAAGCGACATAGCCACTCGACCAAGTAGCATCCAAGCAACTTCATCATCGCCAGAGCGGCTAAGTTTAGTACGAAGCGCCAATGCAAAAGCCTGCAGCTCATTTTGACTAAGCGGCTCACCTTTTTGCATTACAGCACGCTCGCCATAATCAGCTAAATTATCCATTGCGTCATGCCAAGCCGAAATTTGCTGCTGACTGCCTGTAAAACTATAAAAAATCCCTGTAAGTGCAAGAACAAATGCACCGCCTGTTAAAGCAAAAATACGGTTATTACCTTTGCTGTTAAGTGATTTCTCTGGTGATAGCTCGTTCAATAAGCGACGTTTTAATTCAACAATTGATTCTGCGTGATTTACGCTATCAATGCGTTGATTATCTAAATCAGTTTGCAAATCGACTAAACGCTGCTCATAAATACTAATTAATTCAGCATTGGCGTTATGAGTAATCGTTTGAACACGCTCTTTTTTTAAAAAAGGTATCATAACAAAGCTAAGAGCAACCAGTGTGAGTAAGGCAAAACACGCCCACATTAAAATCATTTAGCTTTGCTCCTGACGTTTATTTTGTTCAATTAGCTTCGCTAGCAGCATTTCATCGTCGCTGCTCCATGTTTGTTTTACTGATGCTTTTCGTTGGCGAATAACAATAAAACCAAAGCCAACAATTACAATTAACACAGGTAGTACCCACAGCACTAAAGTCGCTGGTGTAACGGGTGGGTCGTAATGAACAAAATAGCCAAAGCGGTCAATCATATAATCAATCACTTCGTCTTTACTTTTACCTTCTTTAACCAATACGAGTACTTTATCGCGCAAGTCTTTAGCAACAACAGCGTCGGAGTCCGCAATGTTTTGATTTTGACACTTAGGGCAACGTAGCTCTTTGGTTAACTCTTCAAACAATATTGCTTGTTTGTTGTTATCAAATTGATAGCGATCTTGCTGTGCAAACGCACCCATGCTTACAAAAAGGCTAAGCGTAAGTAGTAACCACTTCATTATTTAAGCTCCTGCATAATTGGCGCAAATTTAGCTCGCCATACTCGCGGATTTATATCACCGGTGTGATGTAACAAAATAGTGCCGTTTTTATCGACTAAAAAAGTTTCTGGCGCACCCGACACGCCTAAATCCAACGACAAAGTACGGTGTAAATCTAAAATATTAAATTGGTAAGGGTCACCTGCACGTTGCAGCATATCAGTGACTTCGCTGCGAAGTGATTGCATATCAAACGGGCCATCAAAATCAGAGTCGTAACCTTGTACGTAATATAGTCCAATAATTTTAACGCCTTGCTCACGTAACTTAGTTAAATAACCAAGTTCGACTAAACATGTTGGGCACCACGTACCCCATACATTTAATAAGTAAACTTCACCTTTTAACGACTCGTTGGTCCACTGCTTATTGTCTTGCATTAAATCAGGTAAATTAAACGCTGGCATTTCTTGACCTATCCGCCCTGTTTGAATTTCACGAGGGTTGGCAAAAAGACCTTGGTATAAAAATACACACACAAAAGCAAACACTAAAAGCGGCGCAATAGCTAAAATTTTACGGTTCATAAAACACTCTCCGGTACATCTTTACGGGCTGTTTTAGCTGATGTACGGTAACGTTTATCAAACAAAATCATGAAACCTGCAAATGACATAAGCACGCCACCAATCCATATCCAGCGTACAAATGGTTTATGATAAATGCGAAGTGACCATGCATCACCACTTAATTGCTCACCTAATGCTAAATATAAATCACGTTTAAAACCGGCATCTATTGCCGCCTCAGTCATAAACTGCATACCAATGTCATATTTACGTTTTTCGGCGTGTAAACGTGTTATTAGCTCATTATTTTTAAGCACAGATACAACGCCCGCATGACCGCTGTAGTTTGGCCCACGAATAGTTTTAACGCCATCAAAGCGATATTCATACTCATTAAGCTGTGCTATTTCACCCGGTTTCATCGATACATCTCGCTCTACTGAATAAGCCGAGGTAAGTGTTACGCCCGCAATAATAAATGCAATACCAATATGCCCAAGTACCATAGCCCAATAACTTACAGTAAAGCGTTTTAAGCCTTCTTTTAAGCTCCCGTGCACAGCTGCTTTGGTGTAAATATCAATCCCTGTTGATATTGCAATCCAAACCGCCAGTGTTGTCGCTAATAACGTAAGTGGTTTTACTAAATCGTAACTTGAGAATAACCAAGCGCAGGTAATCACAACACTTGCTAATACGCCCATTAATATTTTGTTTTGCAAAAAAGCCCACTTGTTTTGCTTCCAACGTAAAAGTGGTCCGATACCCATCAAAATAGCAAATGGTACTAAAATTATTGCAAACATCTTATTAAAAAACGGTTCGCCAATAGAAATGCTACCTAAGCCCATTTCTTTATGAACCATTGGCAACAATGTACCTAACATAACAATTAATGTAGCAACAACTAAAAATATATTATTGAGCCATAACGCCACTTCGCGCGATACCAGCTTGTATCGTCCTTCACTGTGAACTTGTGACACACGCATTGCATATAACGCCAAGCCACCACCGACCACTATGCCTAAAAAGGCGAGTATAAATAAGCCTCTATCGGGGTCTGTAGCAAACGCATGTACCGATACAATAATACCCGAGCGTACAATAAACGTACCTAGCAAACTTAAAGAGAATGCTGCAATTGCGAGTAATACTGTCCATGATTTAAATATACCGCGCTTTTCTGTCACACTTAATGAATGCAGTAATGCGGTTGCAACAAGCCAAGGCATAAGCGCTGCGTTTTCTACTGGATCCCAAAACCACCAGCCGCCCCAGCCTAGTTCTGAATACGCCCACCAGCTACCAATAGTAAGACCTAAACCTAAGAAACCCCACGCAGTCATCGTCCACGGGCGTGACCACTTAGCCCATGTGTTATCAAGTTTACCTGTTAACAATGCAGCTATAGCAAAAGAGAAAGCAACCGACAGCCCCACATAACCCATGTACAGTAATGGTGGATGAATAATCATACCTGGATCTTGAAGCAGCGGATTCAAGTCACGCCCTTCTACCGGAAAATAAGGAAGTAGGCGCTCAAACGGGCTTGAAAGCAGTAAGGTGTACATCATAAAACCTACACCTAAAAAGCCAAGTACACCCAGTACGCGAGCACGTAATACCCAAGGTAATGATTTAGAACGCGCTGCTACAGCTGCAGTCCAACCCGCTTGCATTACTAACCATAATAAAATAGCACCTTCATGACCGCCCCACGTAGAGGTGATTTTATAGTACCAAGGCAGCGTACTACTTGAATGATACGCTACGTAAGATACGGTAAAGTCGTCTGTTAAACTTGCATAAATAAGTGCAGCAAAAGAGATTAGTACAAAAGCAAACTGGCCTATTGCTAAAGATGGAGCCGCACGCATTAACCGAAGATTACCTGTATGCGCGCCCCAAAGAGGAAAAATACACAGTAAAACGCTTAGCACCATGGCAAGCGTTAAAGAAAAATAACCAATTTCTGGGATCATAGCTAATTACCACTATCTAAGTTGTATTTTGGTTTTTCGTGCTTAATACCTTTAACTGCCTCTGCAACTTCTGCTGGCATATATTCTTCGTCATGCTTTGCTAGTACTTCAAATGCTTCAATAACATTAGGCTCGACTAATACGCCCTGCGCTACAATGCCTTGCCCCTCACGAAACAAGTCTGGCAATATGCCTTGATAACGCACAGTCACTAATGGACCTGTATCTATTAGCTTAAAGCTTACTTGTAAGCTTTGTTCATTACGCTCAACCGTGCCTGGCACAACCATGCCGCCAATACGTAACTTTTGACCTATATGTGGTTTTTCTTTGTTAGGGCCTTTGCCATCAATTAATTCGCTTGGCGTATAAAAAAGATTAATATTTTCTTGCAGTGCATAAAGCACTAAACCAATTGACCCACCAATACCAAACAGTACGGCAATGATTACCAATAGGCGCTTTTTACGTCTTGGATTCATGAGATTTGTTCCTGCTTAGCTTTTTTAATTCGCGCTTCACGTATTATTTGTTGCTCCACTGAAGCCATAATACGCTTTGTGTCTCTCAAAGAGTTCACTAAAATACCGAGTAAAATAAGTGCGCATGTACCAAAAGAAAGCCAGACATAAAATCCATAACCTCCCATTGCAATAAAATCAGAAAAAGAGTCAAACTGCATAATTACCCCTTATTTAACAACGAGCGCACCCACGGTCGGTGCTTTTCACGTTGCAAAATTTCATTTTTAAGACGAATTAAAGTCACTGTTCCAACAAAAGCAGCAAAGGCTAAAATATTAACCATAAGAGGCCAAAACATACTTGGATCTATTGCTTTTGTGTCTAGCTTTGTAATGCTTGCACCTTGATGTAACGTATTCCACCACTCAACAGAGTAATGAATAATAGGTAAATTAATTACGCCAACAATTGCTAAAATAGAAGCCGCACGCCCTGCTGATTTCTTATCTTCAAATGCATGGTAAAGCGAAAGCACGCCAAGATATAAAAATAATAAAATAAGCTCAGACGTTAAACGTGCATCCCATACCCACCAAGCACCCCACATAGGTTTGCCCCATGCAGCGCCAGTAATTAGCGCTATAGCAGTAATACATGCACCAACAGGCGCAATAGCAATAACAGCAAGCTCGGCATTTCGTAGTTGCCATACAAGTGCAACAATGGCGGCAATTGCCATTGAGGAGTAGGCGCCCATGGATAAAATGGCAGAAGGCACATGAATAAAGATGATACGGTAGCTGTCTTTTTGTTGGTAATCGGCAGGTGCAAAACCAAGCCCCCATACCCATCCAACAATCATACTAACTACGGTAACTACGGCAAAATAAGGCAGTAACGTATTGCATAACTGGTATGCACGCTCTGCTTTAGCATAGGGATGTAACCACTTCCACATTAACTTACACTCACTTTTAAAGCTGACGATATGGCAATTGGTGCGCTAATAATAGCAATAAGTAACATTGCACCAAGGATGGCAAGCTGCCCACTATAATCCAGTGACATTGTACTGGTATCGATAGCCGACGTTGCAAAAATCAAAACAGGAATATACAAAGGCAGTACGAGTAAACTCATCAAAATACCTCCTTTTTGTAGCCCCACAGTAAGCCCTGCGCCTATTGCGCCAATAAAGCTCAATAATGGTGTGCCTAATAATAATGTTAAAACGGTTGCTGTTAATGCCGTACTTTCTAGGTTTAACAACAACGCAAACAACGGGGTCATTAATACAAGTGGTAAACCTGTTACCACCCAATGAGCAGCCACTTTAGCGAGTACGGTTAGCGATAATGGATAAGAGGATGCAATTAACTGCTCCAACGAGCCATCGTTAAAATCATCCCTAAACAACTTATCTAAACCCAACATGGTAGAGAGTAATGCGGCAACCCAAATAATACCTGGCGCCATTCTCGCAAGTAGACCGGGCTCAGGCCCTATTGCTAACGGAAATAATGAAATTACAATTAAGAAGAATAAAATAGGATTTACAATTTCGGCGCGCTGGCGAAACGCAAGTTTTACATCTTTGGTAAATACCGCACTAAATAGCAACCAATAAGAGTGTTGACGAGTCATTAGTGGCGATACTCCAGTGTAACCGTTTGTAAGTTACTAAAGTGGGTCGTTAAGTCTTGG
>NZ_JACJDN010000169.1:0-6939 GCF_014163565.1 Pseudoalteromonas sp. SR45-5
GGTATTGGTGCCAAGCGCATTAACGACCCATTCCCAGCAGAGTCTGGTTCAGTGCTACCAGCTATAGGATCGCCTGTTTTCTCATAGTTTTTCAGAGCATTAACGACAGTATTACCAATATCAAAACATTTACCATTTACACTGAAAACACCATCTTTCCACCATTTACAATATAAATCCATTTGATCATTAGGATCACAAACTTTAGTACGGATAAGGCTATGAGCTAAGCAATACATCATGCTAGTGTCATCGGTCCACTCCCCGGCTTTCAAGTTAAACGGCCCACCTCCAACAATATCATCAATCGGCTCAAATGTTCCTGGAGCTTTAAACTCAAGCGCTGTGCCTAAAGCATCGCCAAGCGCACATCCAAGTAAAGCACCTCTAAAACGGTTAATGTCATCATCACAATCAACTCCTATACGCTGATAATATTCTTTACATTGCCCATCAGTAGGTCTTGGGACAGCGATACGATAAACATTATATGATGACATCCATTGGGTTTTATGAGGCTCTCTAGAACCACTCATTTTATTTGTCATGAAAGGAAATCGGAGATCATTAGGAATTTTATTTTCCATTTCTAACATTCGAATTATTGCGGAAGAGCTAATTAACTCACCAGAATCATCATAATATTTTTTTTCACTCATTTTAAACCTCTTCCAACTCTATGACGTTTTACCATTTACTTTTTACGATTAGTAACTCTAAATTTAGTTTCCGGCTTAAACAATACGTCTTCCTCATTTGGCTTGTCTAAATTGCTTTATGAACTTTACATACATCATTTAATGTAAGTTCTATTATTATTTTTGTATCACAATCTTTATTCAACAATCCATCGAACATAACAAGTCAACCGGGGACAATACGTATTGGTAATGATTAATACCACCCACTAAAAAATCTCACCTTAACCTTAGTTTATTAAACGCTGTTGCTGTAGTAACTGTAGCGGTTATAACCAATAGTCAGGCTAATAAACACCAACTTAATTTATTATCTATAAATATCAAGATACTTACCTAAAGTATTATCCTCTTTTATAAATTCATATTGTTCTGTATCTCCCCATTCATTACTAACTTCATTTGTATCTGGGTGAAATAATAGTGAAACCCCTGTTTTTGAATCCATGTTTTGATTTAAACCGCGGAAGCTATAATGCTCTAAAGTAGCAATTTTGTATTTTTCAACATACTCACCATTTAACTTAAAAAGCTGAACTTCCATATCGGCATATGCTGCAACAAAAACTAGGTTTAGCTTTTTAGAAAAAACAGCACTAGCATCAAAGCTAAAATTTATTTCAATTAGCTCTCCTTCATAGACCCATGACAAGGTTGTACTAGGTGAGCCACCTTCTGTGTTAAACACTCTTTTTATTTTCATAAATCCTAAACAACTCAATTAAATATACTTTAAAATTTGACTTTTATATGAATCAGGTTTTGCTAACTATTTAAGTATTTACTTTCGTCCATTCTCTGCTAGCTCCAGGTTCATACCTTACAAACCATGGGTTTGGTTGTTGCTCTGCAGGTATAAAATTAATGGCGTTAGGGGTTTCAAATACACCTACAGGCTGCCCTTTATCTTTCAGACAAACAAATTGCCCATCAATTAATTCGAATATACCTTGCTCACCACCGGCAAGAAAAATGCGCTCGTCTATTGCCCCAACCCCATACCATGAATATTTAGCAGACCCAATATCTGTGAAGCCATCATTTGCATTACCTACTAATAAACAGCCACTTCGACCAGTAATAAAAACCTTGTCTCGTGAAAGTACTTTTACATCGGTAAACGCATCTTGTTGGGGAATGCCTGAGGGTAAGTTTATCTTAGTCCATTCATTCCCATTGAAATGATGTATGTTTCCATCATAACCAACAACGTATACGTCATCAGAAGCTGAGCCATCTATTGCATTTGGCGCTTTTGGAAGTGTGTACTTAGCCCAAGACTGACCGTCCCAATGAAATGCTGGGCCTGCAAAGGAAGTAACCCAAACATCTTCGTCTGTTGTTCCCCAAATAGCATTTAACTGGCCTTTAAATACTTCAGTAACATTCCACTTAATATCAAAACTACCTGAATTAAATTTTAATCGCTCGAATGGCGGCTGCTTAAAATTAATGCTGGCGTTAGTAAATACGTCACCTTGATCATCTACAACCCATAAATGACCGTTTTCCGATGACCACATAGCATTGAGTTGGAAGTTTATTCCTAGGCAAGTTTGAGTTACCCCTTCCAATGTTAAAGCGACCCCACCGACAGCACCTAATGCATTTGATTCATTGTAATATGTAATAAGCCTATGCTCGCCTAAATTCGAGTAAGTAATGTCTATTATATGAACTATCTCGTAATTATTTCGCATAAAAAAAGCAACCTTTATTGTTAGAACTCTTCATGTTTATCTATGTTTTTATCTTTATCTACATCACCGCCACCAACTAAATTAGACATCGTGGCACTTTTATCAACCCCTGCGCTATCTAAGTAGTTTTCGGCATCTATTCGAATCGCCTTGGCCACTAAAGCTGCTTCCTCTTCTGGGATCCTCGCCTCATATACGCCTGGCACCCTTTCAATTGTCTCCATACTAAGCGACTTTGCCGTCTCACTCTCCATATGATCTAGCCACTCATTTACTGTGGCGTACTCGCCTTTTTGATCAAGCGATTTAGCATAGTCTTTTTCAACATCAGTAAGGTATCTGTGCTCAGTACCTTTACTTTGATCATCAAATACAAAGTATGTTATCGCATCGGCTTCATTATAATTACCAAAGTCTTTGCCTATTGGTGGCCAAAATCACTGTACCACTACAGTAATTGCTCACTTATATTTTTAGCTAGCAACTTACTAAAATCATACAGCGTCTAGGGCTTCTTGAGTCTCAGTTAATGCCTCTTCAAAATCAATAACTAATTCTTCAAAATAAGCTTTATTCTTTCGAGTATCTCGCATCGTCACTTCTCTAAGTATTTGAGTTATCTTGCCAATGTACTAAATCTTTTGGGTAGTATTCATGATCGATAAAACTGCTATCGTCAATATTATATAGCTTAACGACTAAAGCAGCTTCCCAACACCAGTAACCTATATATGCATCAGTATCCATTAAATGGTAATCTGGGCTTCCTTCTAGCTTATACCAAGCCTCTAAATAGGCCTTTACTAAGTTAGGACGTTGCTCTGGCTCACTTTCAATAACTTTATAAAGCTTGCTAAACCGCTTTTTAAAAAGTAATTCTTTGGATACTTCGCGTCCAACATCCCCCATTTCAACTGCAATACTATCAAATAATGAATCAAGACCTTGATTACCAATTAAAGACAACATATTCAGGTAATACTCTTTTCCCATATCTAGGCAGTAAGCAAAACTCAGCCATTTTAAGAAGTCTTCTAAATAGTCTTCACGTATTTCCTCCCAACCTATACGCTCAGCCTGCTCTATATCAGGCAAGGCATCAGCATAGTTCTTTTGCCATTGGCGGTATTCTAGTATTTTTAGAAGATCTGGTTTTAAAAATGATAAATCATCACCACGTGAATACTTTTGATGTAATAAGTACAGAGAGTCACTGACTAGCCTAAATGTACCTTTCATTTTGACTTCAATTGAATCAGTATCATCAAATTTGACTTCCTCAACATCTTCTTCAATACATTCTTTTTTAAACGCTATACGTTCGTCATAATATGCTTTATCTTTTAAGGTATCTCGTAACATGATTTGTTCTCTTATAGCTCAGGTGCTTTAACTATTATTTTTGCATTTTATCTAATTCTTTTACTGACAGGCTTCCATCTTTTTTATTGCGAATTAGTAGTTTTTGGACTCCTACTTTATCTTTCTCCCCCTGTGTCAGGATAGTTGTCGCCTCTAACTTTTAATAGAGGCAGATAAAATGAGACGTCGATTTACACAAGAATTTAAAGTTCAAGCTGTTGAAAAAGCATTATCTCAATGTGATGATGTTCGCCTAGAAGATATTGCGCTTGAATTAGGCATCGGTTATTCAACCTTGCAACGATGGATCGCGCTTGCTAAAAACCATGAATTTGAAACTAAAACTGCAAAATTAAGATGGGTGTCTTTATTATTTGAATTTTTATACATAGAATATGAAAAACTAAAATATTTTTAACTTAGTTTTGAAATTTCTATAAATATCCATTTATAAAACCCTAAATCATCTTCCTCAGGGTTTTGATAAGGCATAACAGCAAAATCATAATTAAGGACAAATATTAATTCTTCTATACTGTACTTGCTTTCCAGTTTATTTTTATAGGCTTGCTTGACCTCTTCCCATAAGCGCATTGCATTATCGGAGTACTTATCTTGCCAGTGCTCTTTCAACAATGCTGAGTTATTATGTTTTAAAGTAAACGCAGAAACACCTGCTCTCGTTAACGAATCAATATTTGGAAGCACTAATAGCGTTTTTGCCCAATACCTAGGGTAACTTTCAGGCAAGCCTTCCCATGACTTTATTTGATTTATAACCTCTATATCAAGATCGTCATATTCTTGACTATCGATATCGAGTGATTTGTACCACGCGAAATCTTCATCATATTTAAAGTCAATTGAGAAGTCGCCTTCGGATGTCATTTCAAAACGCGCTTTATTCCAAGGCACATCGTTTTCATCCTTTTGCATTATTTTATAGAGTGCCTCAAAAGCATCATCACACTCTGCATACTTATTGATACCGTTGATTTTATTCACATTGAAATATTATATATCATCATTAGGGCTGTATTGCTGGTTGGATTGTGTTACTCCATCTGGATGAATTAAAAAAATATCAAACCAAGCGGTATCCCACCTTTCTGGCAAAGCATTAAACATCGCCTGACCAATGTGGCTATATATTTCATCTAACGTTTTAAACATCATTTATCCTAGTTTTTAAATCTAAATGGTGCAGGTTTTCCAGCAACTATGTACTCGCCAAATATTACTTTAGGTGTTGTATTATCACCATCGTATTGTACCAATATTTCTACCTCAACGCTTTTACCTCTATCTAGCTCTTTGCCCCACTCTTTTTCCATTTGTCGCAATTCGCCATAACGATTTTGGTCTTTTAGTTGACCAGAACATTGTGAAGTGGGTCTGCCTACTGCAGTATGAAATATACGTGTAAATCGGGTTGTGAGTTTTAACCAGTTTTCTGGGGATATATTAAGTCTTTCTAGCAAAGAAAGGTTTATATTATCAATATAGCCGCGTTTATCTTCTCGCATTATTTGCCCTGTTAACTCTACAAGTTAAAGGTACGATTTACGCTCAAATAGGGTTTAAATCTACATACCCCATTCAGGCTGCAATTGCTGCTTTATTTATATTCAGCAGGTTTACCATCAATAATCCACTGTGGGATATAGCCATTTTCTACGGTTAAATCATACCCTTTTACATCTTTAGCCAGTACGGCCATTGCTGTTAGAGGGATTGAAATAGCGCCGGCACGATTTTGTTCTCTATCAGCGTTACTATAATATTCTTGATGAAGTAATAGCGCTTTTTTCATGTTTTCATTATAAACATGCTCACCCTCATCACTAATAATTGCCGTAATAACATCTACTAGAGGCCATTTTAATCGACTGGCATATAAATAGGCAAAATCTTCGTAATCATCGGGGTTACTGGCAACTAATGCTTTTTCGATTGCTGAAGCTAAATTTGCACCTGGCGTAAATAGTGCTTTCAGTAAATTAACCAATGCGTAGTCAAATGGGCGGTTTTGCTCACCTAAACTAGCCTCTGCAAAAACGCTATTATCAATCGTTATTAAAAAATCAATCGCGAGTTTATTACGCAATATAATAGCGCTGTATAAAGCAGGGAACCAGACTTCAACCTTAGTTGAGAAATCATCAGCCTCACCTATAACCTCTATAAAGTCATTGTCGTAAGCTACTATAAATGGTTTACCTACACTTGCGTTACTCTGAAATGCTGCTAAAGCCATTTGCTGTCCGCGTGTTAAATAAAGCCATGCGTTTTTGCTATTTGGATTCTCTACCGCCTCTAAAGGAAAAGCCCTAATGAGGTTTCGCTTAAATTCTTCATGAAAAGACATACCACCGCCTGCTTTTATAAGAAAGAGGCTATCCTCGTCATCTTCAATATATTCCTCAACCATATCATCATAAGAAATTTGGCCATAACTATAGTGACTTTTTATCATTTTTTACCCTTTAAACTTTTACTTTAAACTTTGTAACTTCAATAGTTTTCTTCATTCCACTGTCATTGGCTTTTTGCTTAACACTGTACCACTACACACCAATATACTTATTTACAGGAGCTTTAGGCGGACTTAACTTAGCATTTACTCTTGAATATTTTTGCGCTCTGTGAAATGTAATGAAATTAACCAAATACCCACTCTAATTGACCAAACCAAACTGTGATACTGAATTTACTTTTTAAGCTAACATTTTATATTTATGGCTAAGTTACCATCATTTAATCCATTAAATGGGTGATTATTACGCTTGCATTTAGATAATTCACATGAAAAAACTGCACCATTGCAGTATAAGCACAGACGTCAATACAAAATACCTTAGCTAGCTAACGGCGTTTCTCTTCAAACCGCCCTATGCGATGCTTGTAAGGCTTGCCTGTAAAGTAGTCTCTTCCACATAAAAAATGCACGGCGCACGTAACGCGAAATACAGTGGTACTAATTTGTATCAAACAAACTTACTTGATGATTTCATGAGGTTGCCATAAAAACTGCCCGTTTTACAATTCTAAAAGCGTTGTACTTAGTTCACACAGCGTGAATATTAATGTTGGTGTCTAGTTTATTCTTTGTTTTTAATGATTGGGTTATTAGGATGTGGCATGAGAGTTACCTCTTATATATTTTAATTTAAAGATTC
>NZ_JACJDN010000016.1:0-17735 GCF_014163565.1 Pseudoalteromonas sp. SR45-5
TGAAGTTGACGGTTGGAGCAATGGCTGTAATTACTTTAGTTTTACTAATAATTTTAGTGTGGCTCCGTTAGTTGTAGCGAGTAAAAACTCACGCCAAGAAGATGATGGCGGGTGGCTACGCAGCTGTAACCTAAGGACTGACAGGCTAGGACTTGTTGTTGACGAAGATCGTGATGGCGATAACGAGCGCCGTCACGTAAACGAGGAAGCATCAATACTCGCCATGACCAGTACCTTTGTGTTTAACGGTGATATTTTAGATTGTGATACGTTATTCCCGGGCGCTATTTCTACTTATAACAATGGTGAGGTGCAGTTAGTTCAGGGAGTAGAAATAACAGATGGTAATGCGCAGTTTGTCACCACCACAAACTTAATTTCTACAGCGCTGACGAGCCCTCCTTTGTGTAATGGTCAGGCGTGTGTTGCTGGTGGCTATAACTCTTTAGAACCGAATCAAGCGGCGCAGGTGCCAACGGTTACAAATGATGGTAGCTCAACAGGGCCCGTACCTACTTCTTTAGCTGGCGATTATTATTACGATGAGTTGCAGTTAAGTATGCTGGAAACAGAGTACAGAGTAACAGCGCCTACACGTATTTTTTTAAAAGACACAACCTCACTTCTATCAACTTCATTTTTGAATATAGGTAAAACAAATATAGTAGTAGAAACTGGCGCGTACTTGGCTATTTATGTGGATGGTGCGGTTGCTATTGCAGCCGATGCCAATATTGCGGGCTATATTGTTGCCACTGGTGAGGTAAGAATCGCTCAAAATGTAACGTATCAGGGATCAATTACATCGGCTACTCAAATTATTACCGAAGGGAGCTCAACGTTTGACGCTCTACCAGTACCCGAAAGTATCCCTGGTTTTTGTGGTATTTATACACTAGAAACCCTAGATCATTATCGTTTAACAATAAGCGATAACAAAGGTCTAACGTGTGAAGCTAAAGAAATGACACTCACAGCCTGCGCTAATGATGCCTGCGATTTATTATTTGCTGAGCCGTCTAGTTTAAACCTTTCTCCAGATAATAGTGGTCAGCAAAGTTGGGTTACAGGGGAGAATATTAATTTTACAGGCTCAACAACTGTTGAGTTTGCTAAACGTACAACTGGTAGCGTTACATTTGGATATAACACTGCTGATCCTTCTGCACCTCTTCGTTGTTATATCGGTGGTAATAATGTTGGTTTGAGTGGCTGTAAAGTTACATTTTCTGATGCTGGATTTATTTTTAATAATGATACAGATGGAAATACTACAATTCCTACTCAGTTATCAGCAAAGCCTTCAAATACTGGATTTAATGCAAAAGCGCTATCTATTCAAGCGGTAAAAACAAATACCACTACGGGCGTATGCGAAGCTGCATTTCCCGCTGGTGGCGATGTAAGCTTAGATTTATCGTATACATGCAGTGCTGGTGCAAGTTGCTCTGATACGGTTTCACTTAGTAACAACAATAATACCTTTGCGGTAGAGCAAGCCTCTAAATCATTCATACTTAACTTTGATAGTGAGTCTAAAGCACCGATTGCTATAAATTATCCCGATGCAGGAAAGTTGAGTTTAAATGTAAACACCAATTTAATTTTAGACCCAGTCACTAATTTATCAGTAAATTTAACGGGTAGTTCAAATGAGTATGTTGTAAAGCCATTTGGATTAGCGATGGAAATTGCAAGTGATGGTTATGCAGCAGACGCTGATGGAAGTTTATTTAGATTAACTGGCGAAGCATTTGATTTAAAGATGAATGCGGTGCAATGGCAAACAGGGCAAGACACTAACAACGATGGTTACCCAGATAACTACAGCAATATAATAAATAACACCATTGCCAAGCACTTTATTACAGAGCAACCACTTGTAGAGGCATTACTTAAAGCGCCTACGCCAGGCGTTCAAGGTACGCTTGAAGCGATGAGCACTGTTGCCTTTAGTGACACAGGCAGTTTGAGTGAATCTATATCGCAGTATAATTACGACCAAGTTGGCATCATTGATTTAACAGCAGGTCTGCAAGATGCCGATTACTTTGGCGCGGGAGATGTAAAAGGTGAATTATATAATATTGGTCGTTTTGCACCTTCGCAGTTTCAGGTAGTGGGGGTTCAAGCTGCCGCACAATGCACGCAATACGGCAGTAATTTAACTTACCTTGATCAACCTTTTGAACTTGGCTTTACAGTACAAGCGCTAAATCAAAATGGTGAGCTAATGGCTAATTATAAAGAGGGCTTTGATAAGTCCAGTGTAGAGGTTAATGCCGAAAATAATGAAGTAGCTAACTATGTACCCGCAACTAATTTTGCTAGCCGATTAGTAAACCTAGGAAATAATAACTGGGGAGATATAAGTGACGGCCAGTGGCAAATGAGCCAACTTAACACGACACTCGAAAGATTAGGTGTAGGGCAAGCAGATGGACCGTTTGCTATGGTGAGTTTAATGGTAACGCTTTCTAACATAGAAGGAGCAACGCTCATCGATGCAAATGATAAACCTAATACACAAGCAGCATGCTCGAGTGGCTGTAATAGCGTAAGACTAAATACATTACCAATAGAGTTTAAATTTGGACGCTTAGTACTTGGTAATAACGCAGGCTCCGATCTCGACCCTTTACTTATTCCTCTGCAGGCTCAGTATTACAACGGCAGTGGATTTGTAAATAACGCAGAAGATAACTGTAGTGTATTTGATCATACCCAAATCACTCAAATATCACCTAACAGCCCGCAATTAGCCTACGAATATGGAACGGGTGTATCTGGCCAGTTAGAGGCGGGAGTGTATCCGGTAAACAATGGTATTTATGCGCAGCCAAATGGTTTGGGTGAATTTACCTTAGAATATAATACTTATGATTGGTTAAAGTGGGATTGGCAGGGGGATGAAACACAGCTTGATCCTCGTACTATTTTACAATTTGGACGCTTTCGAGGAAATGATCGGGTTATTTACTGGCGTGAAACACGCGAATAGTTGTAAACTAAGATAATAATTGAACAAAGCTTGTGTTTTGTGCTGCAAGTACATAGCATAAGGCTTTAATTATAAAAAATAATAACGACCAAATAATTGCCGCTTTTTGGGACTGGAATATATGCGAATTACTCCTTTATCTCTGTTAATTTCAGCTAGTTTGTTAGCTAGTAGTGCATTTGCACAAGACACAGCTACAGTAACTGGAATTGAGTCAGAGATTAGTGTTAAACAGACAGAATACGATAACTCGACAAGAATACTTGAAAAACATCTTAAAGAAGAAAGTCAGTTACAAAATCAACTAGAGCTACTTCGTTCTCGTTCTACAGAGCTAGATAAAGAAAAAAACCAAGCGCTCGATGCGATGAACGAAATGTACCGTCGTTTAATTGACGATCCCACTATTAATATTAGTGCGGCTCAATCACGCTATCAAAAAGCGGTGATTGATCATAAGCAAAATAAAGATGATATTTCTATGCAGTTGGCGGCAATTGCATCCCACCGTAAAGATATAGAGCAAATTCGTGTTGCTAAGCATACGCTTTTAAATACTTTAGAAAGTTTAAAAGAGCAGTTAACTACAGCCAGAGTAGAGCGTTTACGTAACGAGTTTACACGTGAAGGCACGCTTGAAGTTAACCATACGATTAACTGTAAGCGAACAGAAACGCTAGCAGCGTGTGAGCAACGCGGTCAGCAAATGGGGCTACAAAAAGCAACTAAACGCTTTGTAGATCAAATATTTGCAAACTTAACAGAAGAGCGCATTGTTGAGCCAAAACGTAATTTGGCGGGCGCTCAAGTACAAATATTAAGTAGCCATGTAGTTAACAGTGCATTTAGCGGCCAAGGTAACTACAACGTTAACTTAAGCGTAACCATGCGCGGCGAAGTAAACAGTAGCCGTTTATGTAGCTTATTAAGCATTGATAACCGTTATTGTTCTGAGTACGGCACGCCACTTACTGCTGCTTATCAACCCGCGTATAACAATACATTTACTGATAGTCAGTTAACATTCAGTAATAGCGCGGATAATAGCAACACGGTGTCGGTTTCTCGTTTAGAAAAGCAGCCAGTACGTGATTATTCAGTTAAACCTGCATCGGTGAAAAAAGATTACCCTTCTATCCTTAATAAGAAGAAGGATCAATCAATAGAGCTGACATTACGATCAAACGTATACGACGATGAAGTGTTTATCGATGGTGTAAGCTTTGGCTCAACACGCTTGATCACACGTTTACCGCCGGGTATTCACAACATTGAAATACGTAAACTTGGCTATAAGCCTTATCAAGTTCGTGTTGATTTAAATAAAGCACAAACAATTAATGCAAATTTGGTAAAAAAGCCTAAGTCGATTGCTGCACCGACCTATACTCGAGAGCAACCAGAAGTAACAACACGCCAGGTTAGTGAAAACGTTAATGTATTAAATGCAAACGTTGAAACGCCGGTTGTCGTTATTCCTGCAGGCAAATTTAAAATGGGCGATATCAATGGCAATGGTTTAGCTAATGAACGTCCAGTAATTGAAAAAGTAATAGCAAATTCTTTCGCTATGCAAAGTAAAGAAGTAACCGTAGGTGCCTACGAAAAATTTGTAGCAAATACAGGTTATAAAACTCAAGCGGAAAAAAATAAAGGGTGTGCGTATTATTTAAATGGCGAACCAGTATGGGAAGCAAATTTAAATTGGCGTAATCCTGGTTTTGAGCAAGGCAGTGACTTTCCTGCTGTATGTTTAACTTATAACGATGCAAAAGCTTACGCTGAGTGGTTATCGGGTCAAACAGGGCAGCAATTTCGTTTACCTAACGAAGTTGAGTGGGAATACGCAGCACGTGCAGGAACCGAAACAGAATACCCTTGGGGTAACGAAATTGGTAAAAACCTAGCTAACTGTGGTTGGTGTGGTAGTGAATGGTCAAATAGACGTGCATCACCAGTAGGTTCTTTTTCTCCAAATGCATTTGGATTATACGATACCGTAGGCAATGTATGGGAATGGACCGATAAAGAATCAGGTGAGTCTGATGTAGCAGTAAGAGGCGGAGCGTGGAATTTTGCACCAAGCCTTGCTCGTGCATCTACGCGTTTAATTTTAGCGCCTGATTTTAGATCTAACTACATTGGTTTTCGCTTAGTTCGCGAACGATAAACTCAATTAAGGAAGCTTTGCTTCCTTTTTTCACAAATTCACAAAGGCGCTGCGCTTTATATTGCTCATACAGTTGAGCATGTTAAAGTGAGGCAGCTAATATAAGAACGTATTTCAAAGGTCATCCAGCCTCATGTTTAAAAAACTCCGTGGTATTTTTTCTAACGATCTATCGATCGACTTGGGTACAGCCAATACCCTAATTTATGTAAAAGAAGAAGGTATTGTATTAAACGAACCTTCTGTTGTTGCTATTCGCCAAGAACGCGCTGGTGGACCTAAAAGTGTTGCATCTGTAGGTACAGAAGCAAAACAAATGCTAGGCCGTACACCGGGAAATATTAAAGCAATCCGTCCAATGAAAGACGGTGTAATTGCTGATTTTTATGTAACTGAAAAAATGTTACAACACTTCATTAAGCAAGTGCATAACAATAACTTTATGCGCCCAAGTCCGCGTGTACTAATTTGTGTACCGTGTGGTGCTACTCAAGTAGAAAAACGTGCAATACGTGAATCTGCAATGGGTGCTGGTGCTCGTGAAGTTTACTTAATTGAAGAACCAATGGCAGCAGCTATTGGCGCAGGTTTACCAGTATCAGAAGCAACAGGTTCTATGGTTGTTGATATTGGTGGTGGTACAACTGAAGTGGCTATTATTTCACTTAACGGTGTTGTTTACTCATCATCTGTTCGTATTGGTGGTGATAAGTTTGACGAAGCTATTATTAATTATGTACGTCGTAACTTTGGTAGCTTAATTGGTGAAGCGACAGCTGAAAATATTAAGCATCAAATTGGCTCTGCGTTCAAAACTGATGAGCCAATCGAAATTGAAGTGCGCGGTCGTAACCTTGCCGAAGGTGTTCCGCGTTCATTCACGCTTAACTCACACGAAATCCTAGAAGCTCTACAAGAGCCGTTAATGGGTATTGTGAGTGCAGTAATGGTTGCACTTGAGCAATCACCACCTGAGCTGGCATCAGATATCTCTGCGCACGGCATGGTACTTACTGGCGGTGGTGCATTGTTAAAAGACTTAGACCGTTTATTAATGGAAGAAACGGGTATTCCGGTTGTTGTAGCTGATGATCCACTTACGTGTGTTGCGCGTGGTGGTGGTAAAGCATTAGAAATGATCGATGTTCATGGTGGTGACGTTTTTAGTTACGACTAATGAAATTAATGTTTGGACGCACAGTCTCTTTGCAACTGCGACTTTTTGTCGCAGTGCTTTTGAGTATCGTACTCATAGTTGGAGACAGATATACGCAAGGTGGTACCGTTGTTCGTACCAGCCTTAATACTCTAGTTAGCCCACTAATCTATGTTGCTAATTTACCCTACGAATTATTTAGCTTAAGTGCTAAAAGCCTGCATACGCGGGATCAACTTCTTACTGAAAACGAAGCGCTGAAAAAAAAGCAAATGCTACAAAGCGAGCAACTTCAGCAGTATCAATTTCTAGCCAGAGAAAATCAAAAACTGCGCGCCTTATTAGGCTCATCTGCAAAGCAATCAAATCGTAAAATTATTGCTCAGGTACTTTCTGTACATTCAAACCCGTATAGTCATCAGGTTGTTATTAACCGTGGTACAACTGACGGGCTTAGTGAAGGCCAAGCTGTAATTGATGAAATGGGTGTAGTAGGGCAGCTTACAAAGGTTGGTTCAACAACTTCACGCGTGCTACTAATGACCGACACCACACATGCCACACCTGTGCGTATACTTCGTAACGATGTACGAACGGTTGTTGAAGGCATAGGTAAAATTAACGTCGTTAAGCTCTCTCACGTTCCACACAGTTTAGATGTGCGAATTGGCGATGTACTTGTTACATCGGGTTTAGGGGGCACATTCCCTGAAGGATACCCGGTGGCAGTAGTAACTGAAATAAATCGTGATGAAGGGCGACCGTTTGCACAAGTTTTTGCAGAACCTATTGCGCAACTAGATCGCATTCGTTTGCTGGTTATTTTATGGCGTAATCAACAGGAGCAAATCAGCGATGATTAACCGTTATTCATTGTTAATTGCGCTAAGCATCTTTTTTGCGTTAATAATGGCACTGATGCCACTTCCATTTTCGTTTGAACCATTTAGACCTGACTGGGTTTTACTTGTACTTATGTATTGGTCGCTAGCAGTACCGCATCGTTTAAATATTGGTACTGCTTGGGTTGTTGGTTTATTAATAGATTTAGCGTCTGGCTCACCGCTGGGCGTGAACTCGCTTACATTCTCGGTATGTATTTTTGTAACCGCGAGCAACTTTCAAAAAATTCGTAACTTTTCGCTTTGGCAACAAAGCTTACTAATTGGTTTATTTTTAACGCTGTATCACTTAATGCAGTTTTGGCTAAATCACTTTTTGTTAGGGGTTTATTTTAATCCACAGTATTTATGGCCAGTGGCAACCGGAATGGTTAGCTGGTTTTGGGTCTTTTTACTACTTCGTAAATATCGCAGACATTTTAGGATCAGGTAATGACTACCGCAGTATATTTGGCATCAGCCTCTCCCCGTCGTAAAGAGTTATTAAGCCAATTAGGTGTCGAATTTACACAATTTAGTGTTGATGCAGATGAAAGCCCACTTCCAAACGAGCAACCTAGAGCACTTGTTGAGCGTTTAGCGCGCTTGAAAGCACAAAGCGGTGTAGAGCTTGGATATACCGATCGCCCTGTACTTGGTAGTGATACCGTGGTTGTTATAGATAACGAGTCATTGGGTAAACCTCGCGATAAAAACGATTTTACACATACGTTAAAACGCCTATCGGGTAACACGCATCAAGTGCTCACAGCAGTTGCATTTGCGACGCAAAGTGATGTGCTTAGCTGTGTTGTAAGCACAGATGTTACTTTTAAAACTTTAACAGATGAAGAAATTAATGCTTATTGGGAGTCAGGTGAGCCACAAGATAAAGCCGGTGGCTACGGTATCCAAGGTTTAGGCGGCCGCTTTGTAACACACATTGCAGGTAGCTATTTTTCTGTTGTAGGCTTACCTTTATATGAAACCGAACAATTATTAAAAACATTCTTAAGAAGGTAACATGAGTACAGAATTACTGATCAATGTCACACCGAGCGAAAGCCGTGTTGCCCTAATAGAAAACGGTGTACTGCAAGAAATACAGCTAGAGCGAATTGGTAACCTAGGTATTGTAGGCAATATTTACTTAGGAAAAATAAGCCGCGTACTTCCTGGTATGCAGGCTGCTTTTGTTGATATCGGCCTTGAAAAGGCTGCATTTTTGCATGCATCCGATATTGTAAATAGTGCCTCTATTGTTGAAGGCGTAGACGACGTACCAATAAAAAAAGTACAAGATATTAGGGAGTTAGTTCGTCAAGGCCAATACATTATGGTGCAAGTGGTAAAAGATCCGCTAGGCACTAAAGGCGCAAGGCTCACCACTGATATAACTATTCCTTCTCGCTATTTAGTGTTTATGCCTGATGCGACCCATGTAGGGGTTAGTCAGCGTATAGAAACTGAAGAAGAGCGCTCACGTCTTAAAAAAATAGTCGCAGAATATGGCGATGAAAATGGCAGCTTTATCGTACGTACAGCTGCTGAAGGTGCTAGCGAAGCTGAATTACGACACGATGCTGGCTTTTTAAGAAAATTATGGGAAAAAATAACATCACGTCGTAGAAAAACGAGTAAAGCCAGTATCCTACACGAAGATTTAACGCTTGCCTTTAGAACCCTGCGTGACTACGTAGGCGAAGATATGGAGCGCATTCGCGTTGACTCTAAACTCAGCTATGAAGAACTAAAGCTATTTACAGAAGAATTTGTTCCACAGCTTTCTCAAGTACTTGAATACTACCCAGGCGAGCGACCTATATTTGATTTGTTTGATGTTGAAAACGAAATTCAAAAAGCACTACATCGTAAAGTTACACTAAAATCGGGTGGTTATATAATTATTGACCAAACAGAAGCAATGACGACTGTTGATGTTAATACTGGTGCATTTGTAGGGCATCGTAATTTAGAAGAAACAATTTTTAATACCAACGTAGAAGCAACTTCTGCAATTGCCCGCCAGCTTAGGTTGCGTAACTTAGGCGGTATTATCATTATCGACTTTATCGATATGGTAAGTGAGGATCATAAGCGCCGAGTATTACATTCACTTGAATCAGCCCTTGCAAAAGATCGCACTAAAACAAATATTAATGGGCTTTCAGCGCTTGGTCTTGTTGAAATGACGCGTAAACGGACACGCGAAAGCTTAGAGCATATTTTATGTGATGTATGCCCAGCATGTTCCGGTCGTGGTTCACAAAAAACAGTTGAAACGGTTTGCTACGAAATACTACGTGAAATAGTGCGTGTTAACCGAGCATACGCAGCGGACAAGTTTATGGTGTATGCAGCGCCTGCTGTAAGCGAGGCCCTACTAAACGATGAGTATCATAACCTTGCTGAGCTTGAACTATTTATTGGTAAGCAAGTCAATATTCAAACAGAGAGCTTATACAGCCAAGAACAGTTTGATGTGGTAATGATGTAATGAAAGCAAAAGCGGTCTGTTTTTTTTGTTTTAGAAAGTTATGGCAGACCTGCGCCATAATTTTGGTATTACTGGCCGTTATTGTTTCAATTTTAAAATATACCCTCCCGTATGCAAACGAATACAAAGGTGACATAGAAAGCTATTTACACGAAAAGTTTGAAATAAGCTTATCTATCGGTGAGATATCAGCTAGTTGGCAGGGCAGTGGTCCTGCATTAGTGCTAGAAAATTTATCGTTTAAAGATAACGAAACCGCACCAATATCACTCACCATTGCTAAAACCAGCTTAGAGCTAAACCTATGGGAAAGCTTAAAAGCACTGCAACTTAGATCTAATTATTTTGTTATTAATGGTTTTCACACCAGTGTAAATATCACCAACTTATTTAAAACCGGTGACAACGACGAAGTTTCTTTTGAGCAAAAAGAGCTAATTGAAGAACTGTTTTTGGGTAAAACGGGTCATTTTGCAATAGAAAATTCCAGTATTAACTTTATTTTAGAAGATGGTAAAGAACGTAAATTACTACTTCAAAACATTGTTTGGCAAAATGAAGATGAGCAGCACCTTGGTAGTGGAAGCTTGGCACTGCCGGGTATTTCGGTCGGAGACTTTGACGCGCGCATAGCACTTACCGGGGATACTCTAGAGCAGGTTGCGGGCGACATTTATGTACAGGCTAATAAGGTCGATGTATCTAACTGGTTAGCGCAATATATAAATACGCAAAAACAACAACTGCATAGCGATATTAATTTACAAGCATGGCTAAAACTAGATAAAGGTTTTGTAAGCGATGTGAAAATGCAGTGGTTACCAAGCTTTGTACGCTGGCAGCGAGAAGAGCAAAGCCACCAAGTTAGTTTGAGTGAAGGTGGATTCCATCTATATCCAGAACAAAATAGCTGGCATTTAAAAAGCACCGGTTTAACATTTAATAGTAACGATAAAGCATGGCCAAGTTTAGAGTTTGAAGCCCAACTAGGGCTGCAAAATAAAGTGTGGCTGCATCAAGTTGATTTTGAATTACTGAGTAACCTAGCCGGGCTAAGTAATTTTAATGCACTTGAACCATTTTTAGAACGCCAACCTAGTGGGCAAATAGATCAAGCTTATTTAAGTTTTTCTAATGCACAGCAATGGCAATTATGGTTTGAGGCTAACAATATTGGCTGGCAAGAATTAAGATCGGTACCAGCAGCGCAAGAACTTAGAGTAAATGGTTTACTTACCCAAAGTACTGGTCGAATAAATTTATTTGGTGAAAGTGGCACATTAGTTACAGGCGAAAGCTTTAGTAACGACATAAATTATAACCAGCTAAATGTAGAGCTAGATTTAACTAAGCGAGATGATGGCTGGCATATAAGTAGTGACAATATCTGGTTTGATAATGATGAAGTTACTCTTGCTGCAGAATTACAAATTAGCCTAACAGATGATCCTCGATTAGATCTTTACGCTGAAGCATTCGCTCCAGATGCCAATATTGCAGGTCATTACTTCCCATTAAAAGCGATGAGCCCTGAACTTATTAGCTATTTAAATGGTGCAATTAAAGGCGGAGAAGTATCTAAAGCACAGGTCTTATTTGCAGGGCCTTTGTCTGGTTTCCCATTTACTGATGGTAGTGGTCAGTTTGATGTATTAGCACAAATAGACAATGCAACCTATGAGTTTGACCCTGATTGGCCTGCGGTCACTAATGCTAATGTACAGCTACATTTTGCTAATGAGCGGATGGACATATATAGCCAGCAAGGCAAGTTGGTTAATTTAGATATTGGTAATAGTGTACAGGTGAGCATTGCAGATTTAATGAATGCTGATGAACTTATTGTGCAAATTGATAAAAAAGCAGAGATGGAAAAGTTACATGACTTTTTTGCAGCGACACCTATTGCCAAACCTCTTGCTGAAATTTTTAAAGTTGTACAGGGCAAAGGCGAAGCCGATGCCAGTATTGAGCTTTTAGTAGGCTCTAAGTTTAAAGGCGGAGCCAGTGTTAGCGGCAAAGTTAATTTAAATGACTTGCCAGTATTTATAGCAACGCCAGGTATTGAGCTTAAAAACTTAACTGGCGAGCTTAATTTTAAAAACGACAACATCACACTTAAAAATGCGACTGCGAAGTGGTTGGGCATGCCGCTAAATATTAATTACAGCAGCAAAAGTGATGCTAAAAATTACCAAGCAAACATAGATATAAACGCCAAAATTGACGCTGATACATTAATTGACAGTGGACAAGGTATATTAAAAAATTATTTAAGCGGGCAAAGCGATGTTGATATTGGTTTAGTACTTAATTTTACCGAACAAGGCTTTAATTACCGTGCACAGGTAAACTCAGAACTACTTGGCTTAACGAGTAACTTACCCGCACCTTATAATAAAAATAGCGAACAAATGTGGGCGCTTGATGCAGTAGTTCAAGGTGATGATATTTCTAATCTCATTACAGCAAACGCTAATCAACAGTTTTACTTTAATGCTATTTTAGAAAATGGAAAATCACAGTTTAGTAATGTCCATTTTGTGCTCGGAAAACAAGACTTAGGATTAAACCAAAAAGACTTAAGCGTAAATATAAATCTTGAGCAGAGTGAATTAGTGCCTTGGTTTGATCTGATAGATCAAATAATTAAAGCAGGTAAATCAAACCCAGATAAAAAATCAAAAGGGATTATGCCACCGCTTAATGAGGTGGTCGCAAATATAGGTATGCTTGATGCGAGTAACATCATCTTTAATGATTTTGAAATGCGTTTAGCACCATCAAAAGACGATTTATACCTAAAGCTAAATGCTAAAGAACTTAGAGCTGGGGTTTTTATTCCTACATCACAGCCTAGCCAGCCTATACGAATTAATGCCGATTACTTAAGGCTTAATTTTGCACAGCCTAGCGAGCAATTAATTGAAATAACAGATGTACTTCCTGAGGAAGACTTGAGCTGGCTTACTAAAATACCTGCCATTGAGTTTGAATGTAGTGACTGCAAAATTGATCGCTACCAGCTTGATAAAGTGAGTGCGTCATTATTAGGTGATGGCGAGCGCTTATCGATATCAGAACTTGTAATCGATAAAGGAGATCATGTACTGCGCACTAAAGGGCAGTGGCAAAATGGTTTAACAACGCTAAGTGGTGAGCTTAAAAGTGATGATATAGGCGCATTGTTTGGCGAGTTTGATATTACCTCTGCAATTAAGGATTCTAAAGCTGATCTAAATTATGATCTTACTTGGCAAGCAGCACCTTATGATTTTGATGTGAAAACTTTAAGTGGTGAGGTTACTTGGGATTTAGGGGAAGGTCACTTAACTGAAATAAGTGATGGTGGTGCACGCGTATTTTCGCTGTTGAGCCTTGATTCACTCGTACGCAAACTGAAACTTGATTTTAGAGATGTATTCTCAAAGGGCTTTTTTTATAACAGCATGCAAGGCTCTATGCAGTTAGAAAACGGTATCGCTTACACTAAAGATACTAAAATGGATGGTGTGCCTGCCGATTTAACTATTAAAGGCTACGCAAATTTAAATACGCTAGATATAGATTACGACCTTGCTGTAGCGCCACAAGTAACCTCAAGCATTCCGGTTATAGTGGCATGGATGGTTAATCCAGTAACAGGACTTGCTGCTTTAGCACTTGATAAAGTTATTCATTCTGCGCGCGTCATCTCAGAGATCAATTTTAAAGTAACGGGTAAAATGAACGATCCTATTGTTCAAGAACTAGACAGAAAAAGTCGTGAAGTTACACTACCTCAAGCTGCGCAAAATCAGCCACAAGCATCAGTCGATTTAAAACTTAAAGATGCTCAAGTAACAGTAACGCAATGAACAAAACAGCAAATATAAGCACACCCACAATAGTTGCCCTACAAATGTGTTCAGGGCTAAGCCCTGATGACAACATAGCAAGCTTAAAGCGCGCACTTAAAACTCTGCCAGCAACAAGGCCATTACTTGTTTGCTTGCCAGAAGCTTTTTTAGTGTTTAGTAAAAGAGGTAACGATACGTTACGTGTTGCTAAGCAAGTTGAGCAATACAAATTACAACTTAGTGAATTGTGCCAACACCATAATATTTGGTTAAATGCAGGCACAATGCCTGAGCCATTTAACGAACATAAGTATTACGCAGCATCGCATTTATATAATAATCAAGGCGAGCTGGTTGCAACGTATAACAAAATACATTTATTTGATGTAACCGTAGATGATAAAACAGGTAGCTATCGAGAGTCAGATTTTACCCAAGCAGGTCGCGATGTAGTGGTTGTTGATTCTCCCTTTGGTAAAATTGGCTTAACAGTATGTTATGATCTGCGCTTTAGTGGCTTATTTAACGAACTAGTACGCCAAGGCGCCGATATTATTTTAGTACCCAGTGCATTTACAGTCCCTACAGGGCAAGCGCATTGGCAACCGCTATTAGCAGCTCGCGCAATAGAAACACAATGTTATGTAGTTGCAGCAGCTCAGTACGGTACACATGAAAATGGCCGACAAACATATGGCCACAGTATTATTATTTCGCCTTGGGGCAATACCCTGAGTGAATTGCCAGCAGGCACCGGTTTTATAAGCTGCAACGCAGATTTAGACCAGTTACAAAAAATTAGACGAGATATGCCCGTGCAATCTCATCAACGATTTAGAGAGCATTTATTATGAATTCGGTTGAACAGCATTTACTACAAGACAGCCAGCTAAATAGAGAAGAGCTCGAAAAAACGCTCGCTTACATACATCAGCATAAAGTGGATTACGCCGATTTATATTTTCAATCAAGCCACCACGAATCATGGGTGCTTGAAGACGGCTTAGTTAAAGAAGGCTCTTATAACGTTGAACGTGGCGTTGGTGTACGTGCTGTAAGCGGCGAAAAAACAGGTTTTTCTTACTCTGATGCAATAAATCTTGAAGCACTTAATAAAGCGGCTACAGCGGCTCGTAGCATTGCAGATGCTGGCGAAGATAGAGCGATTAAAGTATTTAGTGATGTTAAAGCTAAAGAGCAGTTTGCAGCGCATCAGCCAATTTCGAGTATGAGCGATACCGACAAGGTGAGTTTATTACGCGAACTTGAAAACTATATTCGTGAACTAGCACCCGATGCAGAGCAAGTAATTAGCTCAATGTCAGCGGTATACGAAGAAGTATTAATCGCAGCAAGTGATGGTACGTTTGCCACCGATATTCGCCCGCTTATTCGTTTAAACTGCTCAGTGCTGCTTGAAAAAAATGGTCGCCGTGAACGCGGTGGCGCAGGTGGTGGTGCACGTTTAGATTATGGTTACTTTAAAGAGCTTGTTGATGGTAAACCACGTTGGATGGAATTTGCTGAAGAAGCTGTACGCCAAGCTAAAGTAAACCTTGAAGCTATTGATGCACCTGCAGGCACGATGGAAGTTGTACTTGGTAATGGTTGGCCTGGCGTGCTTTTACACGAAGCAGTAGGGCATGGACTTGAAGGCGACTTTAACCGCAAAGGCGCGTCTGCGTTT
This sequence comes from Pseudoalteromonas sp. SR45-5, assembly GCF_014163565.1. Classification (NCBI taxonomy): domain Bacteria; kingdom Pseudomonadati; phylum Pseudomonadota; class Gammaproteobacteria; order Alteromonadales; family Pseudoalteromonadaceae; genus Pseudoalteromonas; species Pseudoalteromonas sp. SR45-5. The sequence goes on from NZ_JACJDN010000016.1 coordinate 15,232, forward strand.
AGTGGTAAAGTGGGCCAAAAAGTAGCATCTGAGCTGTGTACTGTTGTTGATGATGGCACCATGGCTGATCGCCGTGGGTCACTTAATGTTGATGATGAAGGCACACCAGCCGCTTACAACGTACTTATCGAAAACGGTATTTTAAAAGGCTATATGCAAGATAAGCTAAACGCGCGTTTAATGGGTGTAAATCCTACCGGTAACGCACGTCGTGAGTCGTATGCACATTTACCAATGCCTCGCATGACTAATACCTACATGTTAGGTGGTGAGCACAGCCAAGCCGATATTATCAGCTCAGTTAAAAAAGGGGTATTCGCGCCTAACTTTGGCGGCGGACAAGTCGATATAACCTCAGGTAAGTTTGTATTTAGCGCATCAGAAGCGTATTTAATCGAAAATGGTAAAATTACCCAACCAATTAAAGGCGCAACGCTTATTGGTAATGGACCAGAAGTAATGCAGCAAATATCTATGGTTGGTAACGACTTAGCACTTGATAAAGGTGTTGGTGTTTGTGGTAAAGATGGTCAAAGCGTACCGGTAGGCGTAGGCCAACCAAGCCTTAAAATTGATCAGTTAACGGTCGGTGGTACAGCTTAAATATTACTCAAGCGCGAAGTGAATTCGCACTTATATGCTTGATGTTTATTGTAGGTGAGGTTTTATACCTCGCTTTTTAAATACAGACTGAGAAATAGAGCGCGAAATAAATTCGCACCTACGATTTGTATTTTTACTTTGTGTAGGCGAGGTTTATGCCTCTCCTTCACCTTCTTTATTTTTTTCAGCCTCTTTGTACCATAACGCAAAAAAGCACTCTGTTAATTTGTGCTCTATCTCAAGCGCTTTTTCTGTCGGGCAAAACAAGGTAAAGCTTGCTTTAAATTCACCTAAATCGGTTGTACCAAAGTGAATTACCGGCTCTGGGCCAGATATTTTTGCATCAAGTTTACGCTCAATCATCGAATTATAACGGCTTGCTACTTCTTGAAACTCTTCGCAGTACAATTTAGCTTGCTCAGTGAGTGTGTCGTGAATAGGGTACGGGTTAAAGCTCTCTCTTCGGACAATAATAAAATGATGTGTAACAAAGCGTTTTACAAAGTTTAAGTTTTTAATAGAACTGGTAATCAGCTTATTATTAGGTATGTATATGGTTTTTCTAGAAAATTGATAAGTATGTATATCAATTTCATGCATGGTTGTTTTTATCCAATCCGTTTCAGCTACTTCACCAAAGTAATCACCTACTTGTATCCAATCACCCACTCTAAACGGGCGAGTTGTTACGAGGTAAAAAAAGCCTATTACACACTGAATAAACTCACGCGTTGCAAGTACAATCGCCACGGCAAAAGCAGCAATAGAAAGTGCAAAGTTTTGAATTTCAGTAGACCACACAAATAGCAGCGATATCATCATTACAAAATTAACAAAGTGCTTAATATTGTGTGCGATGTAACGGATGTCTTTTTCTTTTTTTTCTGCGCGACTTTTAGCAAGCTTATCAACAAGCACTTTTAGTACAAATGCAATTGTGATCATTACAATTGAAAGAAGAAACGGATGCAGCAATATATCTTTAGTCATGGTATCCAATTAAATGTGAGTTGATAAAAACAGGCTCAGTATATTGATTTATTAAACCAATTAGCAAATTTAGTGTAAAAAAAGTAACCAATAAAAAATGTAGCTACGTTATTGAGTTACTTGATCAGTGCAATGCTTGTGATTTTTAGCCATTCTTTTTCGGCATATGAGTACAAGCTCAATGGCTGAAATAAAAATCAAAGTATAGCCAAGCGTTTCTATACCTTCTTCAACAATGTTTTTTACCGCACGTACATAGTCATCACCCATTACTGAATGCCAAAATGCGCCTTTGCCCATCATTCGCGAAAATGCGAGTAAAGTAACCATGCCTGATAAGCAAATTCCATAACTAGGAGTGAGGCTATAGGCTTTTAAAGCGTTAAAAATACTTCCTCTGTTTGTTATTAAATAAACAAACACGCCAGCTAAAATTGAATAGACGATACTTTGCCAAGCGCCATCAAAAAAGTATAAGTCGAGGTAGGTATCAAACTCTCTTACAAACATCATTGCCGATAATGCAGCTAGTAATACAGCCGGTATTTTGAGTTGAAAGTTAATTCGCGAAGCGTAAAAAAATAAAATACAGCTTAAAAAAGTTAAAACATCTTGCATATGTTCGGTAAGAGTTTCTTCACTGTAAAGTGCATCCTGTTTTAATTCAAACCCTTCAAGTTGAATTAAATGAGCAACACCCGCTAGGCATAATAAATAAATAAAAGATCGCAGTAAAAACATAAATAACCAAGAGAAACTATAAATGCGCGGGATTCTAATCGTTAAAATGCTTTAAAGCCAAAACAAAATTTAAACTTTTAATCTTTTTATCGGTCTAAAATTTTTGCTGTTAAAATAATGGCTTAGTTGTTTTTTTAATGTTGAATGGATGTTTGTAATGTGACGTTTTA
>NZ_JACJDN010000170.1:0-6922 GCF_014163565.1 Pseudoalteromonas sp. SR45-5
TAAAACTTCATAGCGTTTCTACATATTCCCCACAGCTTTTTACGCTAATATTTTATGTTCTCTTATAAAGTTACCTTACTGGTATTTAGTTTATAAGGAAGAGTATGAAACCATTAATTATAGGGGCGATAGCATTAAGCCTCAGTGCTTGTTCTGCGGTAACCATTCAGCCACGGGCAACAGCAAAAATAACGAGCCAAGCTAATTACGAAGATAGCCGCCCATTTTATTTATGGGGATTAGTGGGTGAGCAGCGGGTAGACGTAAAACAAATATGTTCAAATACACCGGTTATTCAAATGCAGTCACAGCAAACGTTTAGTGATGGAGCGCTGAGTTTAATTACGCTTGGAATATACTCGCCTCATACCATTAAAGTGTGGTGCCAAGAGCAAGTACTAGGGGAGGCATTATGAGCATCAAGCTATTTGCAGCCGGTTGCACACTGATTATTTTAACGGGGTGTACAAATATTTACTTTGATAACGGTATGCAGAGCAAAGTAAGCAATAAGACGCTAAAAAGTTCACAGTGGCATCATAATTTTGCACTTGCGTTGTACGAGGGATCAGAGCCGTTAGATTTAACAAAACATTGCCCACAAGGGGATTGGCAAAGCGTTCATACGTATAAATCGTTTACTAATGGTTTAGCTGAGGTGGTTGTGAATCAAATTGGCCCAGCTTGGTACCCTAAAACAGTAGAAGTACAATGTAATAAGGTACCATTTAAAGCTAAATAATTATTTAAAATAGTTATTCGTAACGCAGTGCATCTATAGGGTTTAGTCTTGCTGCTTTAATAGCAGGGGCTAAACCAAATATAATCCCAATCATTGATGTAAATCCGAACGATAGTATTACAGCCCATACTGGTATATATGCATCAGGCATACTTGGGACTAAAAACGAAATAAGCCCTGCGGCGCCATATCCTATAATGAGTCCTATTAAACCACCAAAAAGTGAAAGGACAACGGCTTCAACTAAAAACTGCAACATAATAAAACCAGGTGTTGCGCCTAGTGCTTTTAATGTACCAATAACACGTGTGCGTTCAGTTACCGACACTAGCATTATGTTCATAACACCAATACCGCCAACAAGTAAGCTAATGCCAACAATACCAGCAGTAATAGCAGTAGCACTGCTGGTAAATTTATCTATTTGGGCACGAGATTTTTCAGCGGTTTCAAATTCAAAGTCGTTTTCATCTTTCTCTTTTAGTTTATGCAGTTGGCGCAATACACGAGTTATTTTTGCAAGCACTTGTTCTTCGTTAGTACCTTCATTTAACCTAAACATAATTTGCACATTAGTTTGTGTACTTCCGCCTTCTAAAGCACTCATGGTACTAATTGGAATATTAATGTAATCGTCTTGGTCAAAACCAAATAAGCTACCTTGTTTTTCAGCAACGCCAATAATTCTAAACCATTCACCACCTAGCTTTATATATTCACCTACTGGGTTTTCAGGAAGGTTTAGCTTTTCTATGATTGAAGGGCCGATAAATGCGACTCTTCTTCGTTTATCATCGTCCTCAGCACGAATAAAACGACCAAGTTCAGGATAAGTACGATACGCTTTTTGATAGTCTTGCTCGGTACCGATAACACGCGATGAATGGCTTTTATTTCCATACTCAGCTCCCCCCGAAAAGCGCCAGGTAAACATTAGGGCAGTTAGCGTTTCAGCTTCTTTTATACGCGACTTTAAAGCTAAAAAATCGTCGTAGGTAAGCTTGGCATTTTTACCAACCATTTCGAGTTCAATACTGGTGTAAGGCTTTATTGTTGTTACATCTGGCGACATATCAGCAAGTTGATCGTTTATTTGCTTTGTAAAACCCTGCATTACTGCAACGACAGTAACTACGGCGGCAACACCAATAATAATACCCAAACAGGTCAGTGCGCTGCGCATTGCATTAGCTTTAATAGCTGAAAAAGCGGCCTTAGTGCCTTCCATTATCGCAAGAGCTGATTTAAACATGCTGCTTGATTCCTTCATCTTTAGTTACATCACTTACCACTTTACCGTCCACTAAACGAATCACGCGTTGGCAATGATCGGCAATTTCTTGCTCATGTGTTACTAAAATAATAGTGTGACCTTCGTTATGCAGCTCATCAAACAAAGCCATAATTTCGCGGGTCGTTTTACTATCAAGATTACCTGTGGGTTCATCTCCTAATAATATATGTGGTTTTGTGACTAAAGCGCGGGCAATAGCAACACGTTGACGTTGCCCGCCCGATAGCTGGCTAGATAAATGATTAACTTTATCACCGAGACCTACCCGCTTTAGTGCTTCTAGAGCTTGTTGCTTGCGCTGTTTGCTAGGGATAAAGCGATATACTAAAGGCTGCATTACATTTTCTAGTGCGGTTGCACGTGGTATTAAGTTAAAGCTTTGAAATATAAACCCGACACTTTCATTACGCTGATGAGCAAGCTCTGTCTCGGTCATACTTTTTACTAGTTTATCTTTTAAGTAGTATTCGCCACTGCTGGGTGTATCTAAACAGCCTAATAAGTTCATCAAGGTCGACTTGCCTGAACCAGAAGGTCCTATAATCGCCACGTATTCGTTTTGCATTATATGTACGTTTACATCATCAAGTGCCTTAAATACCTCTGAGCCCATTTTGTATTGTTTATTAATATGCTCTAGCTTGATTACCGCAGACATTAGGCTTCTTCCTTGTCTGCATCTGATTTAAGTTTTACCACATCACCTTCAGTCAGAAGACTTACTGGGCGCGCAGGGCCAATAACTATTTTGTCGCCCTCATTTAAGCCGTCAGTAATGGCTTGCTCTATATCAGATGATATTCCAACAGTTACGGCAATTTTGCTAACGGTGTTATCACTATTTAGTCGCCATACAAATGTTTTATCGTCTTCTTTTTGGATTGCTTCTATTGGAAGTTTTAAACCGTTTTCGGCAATGCTTGTTGCGATCTCTGCTCTACAACTCATTCCTGCATATAGCTGGCGCTCAGTAGTGTCGAGTAATACTTTTACTTTAAACGATAAACCTTGAGAGCCGGCTTGGTTTTTAGCTGAAGTACCAATATTGATTACTGTGCCACTAAATGGTTTATTAGGGTATGCAGCCGCATAAATATTCGCTTTTTGGTTAAGCTTAATACTCGCAATGTCGGTTTCATCCACACGTAGCTCGGCTAAGATAGCGCTAGGATCGGCTACTAGCATTAAATCAGAGCCAATAATATTAGTAGTACCGGCTATAACGGTTTCACCTTCTTTAATATTTACAGATGCAAGCAAGCCGCTCATTGGAGCTCTAAATACACTTTTACTTAAGCGATCTTGCGCAATTTGTAGTGACGCTTGTGCTTGGTTGTACGACTCTATTCGTGATTCAATATCGATTTTAGCTAGATCGCGTGCGCTTTCAATATTCTCGTAGCTCTCTTGATTACCTAAACCGACATCATATAAGTCTTTTTGTCTTTTAAGTTGGCGCTCTAGGTTAGCAAGGCGTGTTTTATTGTGTTTAATTTCAATTTCTGTGGCGCGAAGGATTGCTTTACTACGGGAAACTTCTGATTCAAAAGCAGTTGTATCAAGGCGCATTAACATATCGCCTTGTTTAACTCCTTGGCCTTCTTGAACAAATATTTTATCTACTCGGCCTGTCACTTCAGAGCGTAATTGCACTTGTGTATTAAAAACTAAATTACCTGAAGCCATTATTGAGTCAGCAATGTCGCCAAGCTCTACTTGAGCAATATTTACTTCGGCTTGTTTTTCATCGCCAGAAATTTGCTTTGACACAATTAGGGCTATAAATGCGCCTACAGCGAGTGTGATGATTATTGCTTTTTTCATTTTATCTATCCGTGAATTAAGTAATGTGGAGCTAGTATCTACCTCCACTTAAGAGTTAACTTGCTGCAATGATTGCCCAAATACCAAAAATAATAATTGAAGGAAGAGCAGAGAATAGGAGTGCTTTGTTAGTTGAAAAATTAGTCCAGCATTTTAAGCCGATCATTCCCAGCGCAATGCTCCAAAAGCTAAATAAGTTTATTGATTCTAATAAGCTATAAAAAGGATGGCCAATTTCAAGTCCTATTATTAATTGGTTAATAGATGCGTAGCTATATACGGCTTGTTGAGATATTTGATCTGTACTTGCACTTAGTACAAGAGCAATTGTTCCTAGGCTTGAAATAACAACTGGCATCATTGTCCAGGTAGCGAATCCATACCAAGCTCCGTAGCTATGTTCTGATTCAGGATCTTGTTTAGCCACAAGCATATAATAAAGTGCCATTAATGCATTCATGATAGCCAGCGCAATTACGCCGCCAAACAAACCAAACCATATTTGGCCTTCTACATTTTGCTCTATACTTTGGCGAATCATTTTTTGCTCGCCAATCGTCGCATCAATAGTTGATGCTGCTACTTGCTCATTAATCAAAAACTGCATATCAACAGTGGAATAAAAAATATAAATACTCGCCATTGAAACTAAAGACATGACTATAAAAGCAAGCCATGACCAACCTTTGGCGTGTTCAACACCATTGAAAGCTTTACTAGGACTTATATAAATATCGAGTAGGGCGCTAAACGCGTTAGGTGATTTCATTATTATTCCTTTATACCTATTTTATGGCTAGGCAGTTATAAATGCCCAGTGACTAGGTAATAGAATAAAGGAAAATGTATGTATTGTTTTCATTCAATTGTAACGGTTTGTTAACAGGTGTAAGAGGCTTGTTCAAAAACAAGAAAAGGGCCAAAAGGCCCTTCGTGTCGCAGCAAGTAACACATTCTTTCTTATAAATTAAAGTCTACAGAATAAGCAACGTAAGCTTTAATATCTGAGTCATCCATATCTGTATCAGATAAACCAAAAGTGAACCCATCTTTCGAAATTGATACACCGTAATCTAAGATATTATCATCGCCAATAAAGTCACCAGAGTAGTGGCCTAAGTGAAGTGCCATTTCAGTGCCGTTACTGCCAATAGCAAAACCGTAGTCAGCTGTCAGGTAAAGTGAATCACCAAAGTCTGTACCATCACCACTTGCAGCTGATGTTGCAAGTACTGAAGCACCAAATGTAAAGCCTTCAACACTGATGCTACCGTAAATTTCAGAGAAATCTGCGTCAGCTTCAGAAGCTGCATCTGGGTAAGCGTAATAAATATAGCCAACATCATAGCTAACGCTTTCGTTAATGTCGCCACCAAAGCCTGCATATAAATCAAGCTCATATGTCATTTCATCTGCCCACGATGCATTTGAAGCCCAAGTACCTGCATAAAAGCCCGATTCATTGGCGTAATCAATACCGCCTGAAATAGCTGCATCGCCCCCAGTTTGCTCTTGACCACGCCATAAGTAGTTTGATGTTGCCGCTGCATTAGCTGTTACTTCAGCATGTACGGCTGTTGATGTTAAAGATGTTGCGCCCATTAATGCTATAGCACTTATAGCGATGGTTTTTTTTAGTTTTAGCATGTCCATTTCCCGTTATATGATTTTTGCTCGCCAAGGTTTTTATTATGTATTCGGAACCTTTAGGCTGACGGCTTTTTATTGTTTAACTAACGGGATAATTGCACTGTATGTGCCAGCTTCATTATTTTTTATTAAAAATTATTTTTATACATTAAAAACATGGGCTTGTATTTTATAGATTGAGATGAGAGATGGTATGTAGGAAGATGTTGCGCACACTGCTGGTGCATAAATTAACCTAGCCGCACCATAAAAGTACGGCTAAATTAGAAGTTTTTAGCCAAATATAGTGCGCATAAGGCTAATTGTTTCGTTTACACTACGACCTTTTTGAACTTCACTCACAATTGAATCGCGCTTACTGCGAATGTGCTCAGGAATATCGTCAGCAGCAAGTGCGCGGTCTACTAAAATTTCTGCAGACTCTTTACCTCTACGCTGAGTTTTACCTGTCGTAGTTGTAGTTCGTTTAGGCTTACTTAACAGTTTGATGTAGTTAGAGTTATCTGGTGTTTTTGCATCAGCATAGTGAAAGAAACATGGGATTAGTGCTTTAATAGCAACTAATTGTGCTTCTAACTCATTACTAGGTTTAGCCATTTTGTACCATGACATAGCTTGAATACCTTTTACAATATCTTGCCAGTAACGCTCAAAATCACTATTTTTTAGTTTAGAAACACCAAGGGCACCGCATAATGCATCTAATCGATTGTTTGTGATCGGAGTAAATATATCAGGGCGACGCATTGCAAGCAGTCGTGTTGCAGGCGCAAGTGTTGGTTTTTCATTATTGTCGGTGAATATTTTTGAATAAGCAGCAACAAATTGTTGATATTCGTATTGAGTAATGTCACCTTCAAGTGGAATATTTACTAGTGCATCGTCAAAGGCACCTGGTAAATCGCCAAGCATTTGATGAAAGCTCTTCGCACTTTTTGTTGATGCAAACCATTCAACGTCAAAGTTGTATGTGCTTGGATCAAGTGATGCCATGTGCTTACCGCTAAACGCAAGTAAGTCTTCAGGAATCATATCTTTAAGAGATTGTTCACGAATGCTCTTAATGTAGTCTACTAAGCGAAGCTGTTCATCAAGAGCAATAACGTCTTTGTGTTGTTCTACAAATACACTTACTACAGGCCACGGAGCAATACGTAAAGTTTTAACCTGTAAAAAGCTGATAGCTGAAATAAGCTGATCGTGTAGCTTCTTAAGTACTGGTAATTGCTGCGGCTCTAGTAAATCGTAGTTCATACGATCTCTGCTTGCACTTAGCAATTCGTAACACCAAGGTAAAAAATCATCAGGGTGGTTTTCTACTTTCACGGCCATAAGGTTAAGGCTTAATTCTGAAGATTGCTTCAGAATGTTCTGATAGATTTGATTTTCTTGTTCGCCTAGCGTCATTTTTG
>NZ_JACJDN010000171.1:0-6908 GCF_014163565.1 Pseudoalteromonas sp. SR45-5
ATTGTATTCAACGTAAATTACGCGGGTAAAGGTATCTAAGCGCATCATTGCCGGCGTGCCAAAGTCTGATAACGTATAAAGCGCGACTAACAATGAGCCTGCTGCAATACCGTTAACTACGCGCGGTAATATAACTTTAAATATACTTTGCGTCATCGACATTCCAAGCGTACGCGCGGCATTAACCATGCTTGCGTCAAGGCTCAGTAGGGATGAGCGAGTTGTCATCATTACAAACGGGAAGGTATAAAGCGTCATTACAATGGCGGCACCTGTTAGGCCATACATTGATGGTGTTTCTATTCCTGTTAAGGTATTTATTTCGCCACCGGGGCCAAAAGCAGCATAAAGTGTAAATGCGCCAATATAACTGGGAATGGCCAGTGGGGCTGCAAATACAACCAGCCAGAGCTTTTTAAATGGTAAATGCACATACGCGCTAATAAACGCCAGTGGCACACCAATTAAAATAGATCCGAGTACCGTTAAACCCATTAACGATAACGTGTTACCTAAAATTTGAAGATTGTGGGTGTCAAACACTGAGCTTGCATCGCTTGCAAGCACAATTAATACATAAACAGGGGTAAGCGCAACAAGCGCTGCAAGCAGCGCCATTGGATAAGAGGCAGGTATTTTCATTACAATACGCCGCTGCTTCGCATCAAATCTATAGTAGGGCGTAAATCAGCTAGCTGTGTTAAATCTACTTTAGGTGGAGAAATATTAGCAAGTGACGGTAAACCCTCAGGTTGGGTAATACCATTTACTAACGGAATTTCGTACGCTTCACTGGCTAAGTAACCCTGTACTTCTTTACTTAGTAAGTAACGCATAAAGTTAGTTGCAAGCGGATCGTCGTTAAGCGCTAATACACCCGATGCATTAACTAAACAGCCCGCATCATTTTGTGTAAATGCTAAATCTAGCTTGGCATCAGGCTTACCTGATTTTAAACGCAAAGTGTAATAGTGATTTGCAAAACCAATATCAACTTCACCGCGCTCAACGCCCATAACAACACCTAGCTCGCCGGCGTATGTTTTAGCACGTTTTTGAATCTTTTTAAGCCACTTAGCGGTTTTGTCGTCGCCTTCTAAAATTCGCATTGCGGTTACAAACGATTGAAAAGAAGCGTAGGCGGGTGCCCAACCAATACTTAAATCGCTGTCGGCAATTTCCATAATACTTGTTGGAATTTGATCTTTAGTCAAACGCGACGTGTTATATGGCAATGTACGAATGCGACCAGTTACTGGTGCCCACTCTTTATATCTAAATTGTGGTTGTAACTGAGCAGATAAATCACTTGGGATGGGTTGTGCAAGGCCAGCATCGGTTACTAAACCAATTGCGCCTGAATCAACCGCCCAAAATAAATCAGCGCGGCGAACGCCAGCTTTAGCTTCTGCAACAATGGTATTTGCTAAAGCAGCAGTAGGACCTCGGCGTATACCGAGTTTAAAGTCTGGATTTTTTTTCTGGATTGCTTGTAATACGTTTTCATACAAACCACCTTCGCCTCGGCCTAAATAAAGCGTTAACTCGCCTTTAAGCTTTGGTAAATCGTCAACAGAAACAGGGTTTGCTATATCAGCGGCTAGCGCACGAGAAAGAGGCAGTGGCAATGAGCCAACCACCCCTAACGCGGCTAGGCCTTGAATAAAGGTCCTACGCTTCACTTAAAATACATCCTTACGTGCTTTTTCGGCTTTTTCTATTAAAACCTTAGCGCGGTCTAATTTTGTTTGCATGTCACTGATCACATCGCGTACTTCATCTACGCTTTTGCTGTTTTTAATTGCTTGTGGCAGTGTTACGTTAAAGTCTTTTTCCAGCACTTCAACTAGTTTTGCATCTTGTTCAATAAGTGTACCTTCAACGCCTTCAAACAGGTGCAGATAAGTATCGTGAACAATTTCAGTTGCTTCGTCTCGTAAACGCTCAGCAAATTTTGCTACTACACGGTCTAATTTGTGCTTAATTTCATCAATTGTGGCACTTTGTGTCATTTGAGTTGTAGCGGTTGCTTTTACAGTGTCTAACAAGCCTTTTTGCTGGAATTTTGCAGCAAGCTTAACAGCCCCAAGGCCTTGCCACAAGGCTATGTTCATCGCTTTTTGCTGTTTACGAACTTCCTCAGCAGGCTCTTTATTATCAATGGCCATTTTTACGCCATAAAGACCCTGCCAAATAGAAGCGTATACTGGTACAAAGTTAGTTTCTATTGCGCTGTGAAACTTAACTGATTCCCAATATTCAATTAAATCATCAGTTTTTACAGATTTTGCGCCTTTAGTATCGTAGTCGCTTACCATGGTATCAACTTTGCCTACCATCCATTCTACTTCTTCTGCGTAACTTTTGAGGTTAGCTTGAAGATGATTAACATGCTCGCCAATAGGGCCGTTAGCTAATACTGGTTGAGCCATAAACGCCGAGGCTAGTAAAAGGCTTGCACCTAAAGTTTTGGCTGGTTTAAATAGTAATTTCATAGCAAAGAAGTCCAAAAAGGTAATTGTAAATGATAGACATTATCATATAGCTAATGGTTAACGAGATCAATAACTACAAACTCGCTTAATAGATAAAAACACTAAATGTAGCGGTAGGTTACAGCAAATAGCGCTATAACCAGTATTCACTACCAGCTATTAAGCGTAATGCTTGCCTTTAATGGCATTGTAAATGGCATCACACAATGTTTTTATACTTGTGTCGTCACTTATATACGGTGGCATAAGGTAAATTAGTTTACCGAATGGGCGTATCCATACACCTTGCACTACAAAATAAGCCTGAATTTTAGCAACATCAACATTGCCCGCAGCCTCGTTCAGTTCAACAACACCTATTGCTCCTAAGGTACGCACATTGGCAACCGCATCTAGTTCACTGCATTTATTAAGTTGTTGTAGCTGTGTGTTTATTTGCTTTATTCGTTGTTGCCAGTTTTGTTCAAGTAATAAATCAATACTTGCGCAGGCCGCTGCACAGGCAAGCGGATTACCCATAAACGTAGGGCCGTGCATTAAAACACCGGCTTCACCTTCGCTTATGCCAATGGCTATTTTATCGCTAGTGATAGTGGCCGATAGCGTCATTGAACCGCCGGTTAATGCTTTACCAATACACATTATATCGGGTTCTATATTGGCGTGCTCTACAGCAAATAATTTACCTGTACGGCCAAAGCCTGTGGCAATTTCGTCGCAAATTAGCAGTACGTTATATTGGGTGCACAATTTACGTACGCAGGCTAAATAATCAGGGTGATAAAAGTTCATACCACCTGCGTTTTGTACAATAGGCTCAATGATAAAGGCGGCTACTTGGCTGTGGTTTGCTTTAAAGTATTCTTCAAGCTCTTGGGCTTCAGTTTGGTTAAACTCGAACCCAAATTGACTAACCGGTGCAGGCACAAAAACGTGTTCAGGTAAAAAACCTGAATATAAACTATGCATTGAGTTAACGGGGTCGCATACGCTCATGGCTGCAAAGGTGTCGCCATGGTAGCCCTTGTAAGGCGTCATTAATTTTTGTTTTGTTGTAATGCCTTGGCTTAACCAATATTGCAGCGCCATTTTTATTGCTACTTCAACACTTACCGATCCGCTGTCGGCTAAAAACACTTTAGTTAAACTAGGCGGCGTTATATTTACTATTTTTTTGCACAGCTCTACCGCGCTGTTATGCGTAATACCGCCAAACATAATGTGGCTCATATTATTAATTTGCTCAATCATGGCGTTATTTATAACAGGGTGGTTATAGCCATGTATTGCGCTCCACCACGAGGCCATGCCATCGATTAATTGCTCGCCAGTTTCGAGGTGAATAATATTGTGATTAGCATGTGTAACAGGGTATACCGGAATTGGCTTAGTCATCGATGTATATGGGTGCCAAATGTGCTCACGATCAAAATCAAGGTTAATCGTATTCTTTTTAATCATATGTAAACTTTAACTTGGTGGGCTTCGTTGACAATGGTACTTCAACTCGTAGACTAAGCCAATATCACCGCTGAGAAAAAAATAAGAGAGTATTATGGAACTTGCACCTGTTCGTCACGATTGGACCCACGCTGAAGTTAAAGCATTATTTGAAATGCCATTTAACGATTTACTGTTTAAAGCCGCATCGGTTCACCGTGCTAACTTCAACCCAAATGAAGTGCAAATTTCTACGTTGTTATCAATTAAAACAGGCGCTTGCCCAGAAGACTGTAAGTACTGCCCGCAGTCGGGCCATTACAGAACTGATTTAGAACGCGAACGCTTAATAGAAGTAGAAAAAGTAGTAGAGCAAGCACGCCTTGCAAAACAAAAAGGCGCTACCCGTTTTTGTATGGGGGCTGCATGGTCAGATCCAAAAGACAGAGACATGCCATACATTTCGCAAATGGTTAAAGAAGTAAAAGAGCTAGGGTTAGAAACCTGTATGACGCTAGGTAAACTCACAAACGAAAAAGCCCATGAGCTTAGAGACGCAGGGCTTGATTACTACAACCATAACCTTGACACGTCACCTGAGTATTACGAGCAAATTATATCAACCCGTACTTTTCAAGATAGATTAAATACCATTGACCACGTACGCGATGCCGGTATGAAAGTATGCTCGGGCGGAATAGTCGGTATGGGTGAGCAAGCAAGCGACCGTTTTGGACTACTTATGCAACTAGCTAATTTGCCACAACAGCCAGAAAGTGTGCCTATTAATATGCTCGTTAAAGTTAAAGGCACTCCGCTTGAAAACGTAGACGATTTAGATCACTTTGAATTTATACGTACCATAGCAACAGCGCGCATTATGATGCCACACAGTTATGTACGTTTATCGGCAGGGCGTAACGCCATGAACGAGCAAATGCAATCGATGTGCTTTTTTGCAGGCGCCAACTCAATATTTTATGGTGATAAACTCCTTACCACCGAAAACCCAGACGCTGATGCCGATATGAACCTAATTAAAAAATTAGGTATGAACCCAGAAAAACGTCACGACTATTCAGACGAAGCAGTTGAAGCCTCGCTTTCATCGCAAGTAGCCGACAAAGCAACCTCTGAATTGTTTTACGAAGCGTAGGCTTATATCAATGCCTTTTGATTTTATAAACACGCATCTGCAGGCTCGCCTGCAAGGTGCGTTACTTCGTAAACGCCACGTAGTACAACATGCAACAGCGCGCACCATAACGGTTAATAATAAAACCTACCTTAACTTTGCCAGTAACGACTACTTAGGCTTTGGTGATAAGGCTGTTAAACTTAATGACTCCCACGCATTAGGGAGTCACAGCTCAGCATTGGTTACCGGTTATCAGGCGCAGCAAAAAGCGCTTGAACAGTACTTATGTGAGCAATTTGGTTATGGCGCAGGAATGCTATTTAACTCAGGGTTTAGCGCTAATAGCAGCGTAATTAAAGCGCTGTTTCAAGATAAAGCGGCTGCACAAAACAGCGCTATTTTTCAAGATAAGTTAAATCATGCAAGTTTGATTGACGGGGCTATGCACTCAAACGCGGCATTAGTGCGTTTTAATCACAACGACATGAATCACTTACGTTCAAGGCTCGAAAAATCAAAAGCGCAAAACAAGCTTATTATAAGCGAAGGCGTATTTTCGATGGATGGCGATACCGCGCCTCTTAAAGAATTACTCGCACTTGCAAAACAGCACAACGCATGGCTAATGATTGACGACGCACACGGCTTTGGTGCATTAGGTAAAACAGGCTTAGGCAGTTGCGAAGCGTTTATTACTCAAACGCTGCCAGATATATTAGTCATTACTTTTGGTAAAGCAGTGGCTAGTAGTGGCGCGTGTGTATTAGGAAGTAAACAGTTTATTGATTACATGCTGCAGTTTAATCGCGATTACACGTATTCAACCGCCATGTCGCCGCTTATGGCAAGTCACACTCTTGCGCGTATTAAAAACATAAAAACAGCCAATGATAAACGCGATAAGCTACATGCCAATATTGCATTATTTAAGCAACTCACTAAAACCCATAATATTGCAGTAATGGAATCAAATACAGCCATACAGCCCATTGTATTAGGTTGTGCTGAGCAAACGTTACAAGCGGCAGATAAACTTAAACAACAGGGTATTTGGCTCACTGCAATTAGACCGCCGACGGTTGCACATAACACCTCACGTTTACGCATTACTTTAACCGCCGCACATACCGAGCAAGACATAACGCACTTAGTTAAGCATTTAGTAGGTGCAATAGCATGACTGCTCAGCCAGTATTAAAAACAGATCTAGTGCAAACACAACTTGTAAAACCGTGCCTAGTGAGTAGCGATTCAAATAAAGAATTAAATAAGGAGCCAAATCGAGAGCTAAACAAGGAGCTTAAAAAGTCTACACAAAGTAAGTTTTCAAAAGCGGCGGCGAGTTATAACACCCATGCAAATGTACAAAAACATGCTGCGAGCGATCTATTTTCACTCATAAAACCAGGCATTAATAAAAATAAGCTTTGTGTTGATTTAGGCGCAGGCCCGCTTGTTAATACGCATACCTTACAAAGTATGTTTGCAAGCGTTATTGCCATGGATTTGAGCTTAAACATGCTGCAAAGTAGTGATTTAACCACACCCAAAATATGCGCCGATATGGATAACTTACCGCTACAAGCAAACAGTGTTGATGTTATTTACAGTAACTTTGCAGTGCAGTGGTCTGCTAATTTTTCGGCTTTAATGCAATCGCTTTACAGCATATTAAAACCAGGCGGGCAGGCGTACATAAGCACTGTGGTAGAGGGCTCACTTAACGAAATAAAAACAGCTTTTGCAGCGCTTGATTCAAACAGCCATATAAATACTTTTAATAGTGAACAGTATATAAACCAATCAGTCCAAAAGGCAGGCTTTACTATTAATAG
>NZ_JACJDN010000172.1:0-6898 GCF_014163565.1 Pseudoalteromonas sp. SR45-5
ACTTCATCAATATTACGTCCTACTGCATATAAACCATGACCACGTATCAGTACGCCATGCTCTATAGGCGTGTGTAAATGATGGTCACTGACCAGTAGGCTTAATCGATCAATATCTTGATCGTTATCGAAAATAGGAATGCTCAGCGTTTCTAAATGCGAAGTAAAGCCGCTCAGTGCTTTTTGCATTTCATAGCCTGTTAAATCAAGCTGATGCCCTTGGGTAATTTGCGACAGTACGGTAGCGGCTACAGAGTGAGTATGCAAAACACACTGCGCATCAGGTATTAGCTGATACAAACTTAGGTGTAATTGTGTTTCTGCCGATGGTTTTACAGCTCCTGCTAGGCGCTCGCCTTGGTGATCTAATTGCAAAAAATGCTCTTGCGTCAGTGAGCCTTTATCGTGCCCACTTGCTGTAACAACAAAGCCAGTGCTAGTACGAGCTGAAAAGTTTCCGCCTGTTGCGGGTACCCAGCCTTTTTGGCTAACCCATTTTCCGGCTTCAATAAGTTGTGAAATAGCGGTATTGTTTTGCATACATTCCTCACTAATGAGCGTAAAGTTAATTGTTTTTAGACGGCTATACTTCTGTTTTAAGCAATGATAGCATCGCTTTAAGCGCAAAACCATCATTAAGGGCATCACGTGTTTGAAAGTAAATTACCAAATTTAGGCGTTAGTATATTTAGCCAAATGAGTGGGTTGGCTAATGAGTTTTCGGCAATTAATCTCTCTCAAGGCTTTCCTGAGTTTGATGCTCCTGATCTTTTAAAAACGCAGTTAAATTATTATGTGCAGCAGGGCGTTAATCAATATTCACCTTCAAGTGGTGTACCACGATTACAGCAACAAATTGCTGATTTAGCAAAGCGCAAATATGCAGCTGATATAAACGCAGCTGATCAAGTGACTGTTACCTCGGGTGCAACAGAGGCATTGTTTGTGGCTATTCAAACAATTGTACGCCCAAATGATGAAGTGATTGTATTTGACCCTGCATATGACTCTTACCAACCGGCAATTGAACTCGCTGGTGGAAAGTCGGTACACATTGCTTTAAGTGCGCCAAATTACACTATTGATTGGCAAGTAGTAAGCCAAGCTATTACTAAAAATACCCGTGCAATTATTATTAATACGCCTCATAACCCAAGCGGTAAAATATTACAGCCACAAGATATAAAAGCGCTTAAAGAGTTAGTTGGTACTCACAATTTGTATGTAATAAGCGATGAGGTATATGAGCACATTACGTTTGATGAACAACCGCATTTAAGCGTATTACGCGATGATGAATTATTTGCCAAAAGCTTTGTTGTATCGAGTTTTGGTAAAACGTTTCACAGCACGGGCTGGAAAATGGGGTACTGTATTGCACCTGCCGATTTAGCTGTCGAATTTAGAAAAATTCATCAGTACGTTACGTTTTCAAGTTTTACCCCCGCACAGCATGCGCTTGCCGATATGCTCGAGCAGCAAGGTGAGCATATAGATGAGCTAAGCAGGTTTTATCAGCAAAAACGCGACTTATTAGCGAGTCATTTAAGTAACAGCCGTTTTAAAATTTTACCTAGCCAAGGCACTTACTTTTTATTGTTAGATTACAGCGATGTATCGGATTTAAACGATGTTGAATTTTGCCATTGGTTAGTTGAGCAAGCCGGTGTTGCGGCTATTCCGTTAAGTGTTTTTTATCAAAATCCACCAACCGACAAAGTAATTCGTTTATGCTTTGCTAAAAACGACAACACTCTCATAGAGGCTGCGCAAATATTATGTCAACTTTAACCATTACAGCATTGCAAAGCTCGCTTTATTGGCTTGATAAAGATGCTAATTTAGCCATGTTTAATAAGCAGCTTGAAGCAATTACGCATCAGCCCGATCTTATTTTACTGCCCGAAACATTCTCGACTGGCTTTGCCATTAATTTAGATTGTGCAGAGCCTGAAAACGGTAAAGTACTGACGTGGTTAAAGGCGCAGGCTCATAAACATGATGCGGTTATTGCGGGTTCGGTACTTGTTGCACAAGGCGATAAAAAAGCGAATCGGTTTTATTGGGTAAAACCCGATGGTGAGGTGAGTTATTACGATAAGCGCCATTTATTTCGCTTAGGCAGCGAGGGCGATTATGTTGTAGCAGGGCAAGCGCGCAAAGTTTTTGAAATCAATGGTTTTAAACTATTACCGCAAGTATGCTATGACCTGCGCTTTCCGGTATTTCAACGTAATAATAACGACTACGATGTAATGATAAACGTAGCAAATTGGCCTGCTGTACGCCGCCATATTTGGGATACGTTACTTATGGCGCGTGCAATGGAAAACCTATGTTACGTAGTAGGTGTTAATCGCGTGGGGGAAGACGGTAATGGTGTGGCGCACAATGGCGGTACCGCAGTATACGACTTCAAAGGCGATGCATTAACTAAAGCGCAAGATGACGCAGAGCAACTAGTTACTATAACACTTGAAAAAGCGCCACTGGATGAGTTTAAAGCAGCGTTTCCTGCCTATTTAGATGCAGACTCTTTTACATTAATATAAACACGTTAATTTAGCGCAGAGCCAATAAAGTGTTAAAATAGTCGCTGATATTTTTGTTGGCGGCTAATGTACATTATGAACACTTTAATCACTCCTGTAATTTTAGCAGGTGGCATAGGCTCTCGCTTGTGGCCGCTTTCTCGCCAAGCAATGCCTAAACAATTTTTACCACTACTAAATGAAAACATGTCATTGCTACAAAGTACGTTGGCGCGTGTTTCTAATGAGTTGTTTGATAATGCTATTTTAGTGTGTAACGAGCAGCACCGATTTATTGCCGCCGAGCAGGCTGAAAGCTCAATTCCTACTGCATTATTACTCGAACCTAAAGGTAAAAATACCGCGCCTGCCATCGCATTAGCCGCCCACTATGCGCTGCAAAATGGGATTACCGGCCCGCTATTAGTGATGCCTGCCGATCATCATATTAAAAACTTTGATGTATTAACGGCTAAGCTCCCTGAAGCTGTAAAACTTGCTGAGCAAGGAAAGCTAGTGACATTTTCTATTACTCCTACAGAGCCTCATACTGGCTATGGTTATATAAAACAAGGCGCGGCTATTGTTGGAACGGGTTGTTACGATGTTGCACAATTTAAAGAAAAGCCTGACTTAGATACAGCGAACCGTTATTTAGCTCAAGGTGGTTATAGCTGGAATAGCGGGATGTTTTTATTTACCCCTGCAGCCTATCTAAAAGAGCTCGAACGGTTTGCGCCAAAAATAGCAACGAGTGTCGCTGCAGCGGCGCAATTTACTAAAGATTTAGGGTTTACCCGCCCAAGCAACAGTGCGCTTGAACACTGCCCAAGCGATTCAATTGATTACGCCATTTTAGAGCGCAGTAATAACGCAGTTGTTATGCCTGTTGATTTAAAATGGAGTGATGTAGGTAGTTTTTCATCCCTTGATGCGCTTACAAAAAAAGACAAAAACGGTAATAGTTTAAACGCTAATTATATTGCTCAAAAAAGTATTAATAACTTAGTTATTAACGAGGCTGAACACACTCTTGCCACGCTTGGAGTAAGCAATTTAGCAATTATTCATACTCATGATGCCACGTTAATTGCAAACCAAAATGAGCTAGATTCTTTGCCTTTGTTGCTTAAGCAAATTGCTACAACACAGGCCGATAAACTTAATCATCATCAAGTGGTTTTTCGCCCATGGGGGAATTACCGTACTTTGGTTGAAGGCACAGGCTTTAAAGTTAAAAAAATTACTGTTAATAGCGGTGCTAAGCTTTCGACGCAGCGCCATCAGCATCGCGCTGAACATTGGGTGGTGGTTTCGGGTATTGCAAATGTATGTATTGATGAGCAAGCGTATACGCTAACGCATGACCAATCGTGTTATATCGCGGCTAAGCAAATTCATAGCTTGGCTAATAATCAAAAAGAGCCGTTAATTGTTATTGAAGTGCAAACCGGTGCTGTACTTGATGAAAGCGATATAGAGCGATTTGATGATAAATATGGAAGGGGTTAAAAATAAAATTCATGCCAAAAAGGACGTTTCAATATTAATGAGTAAAGTCATTTATAAAATCACACCTGACGTGAATCATTATCGAGTCATATTTCCTGATGATGAAACTTTATGTGAATCTGAGTTATGGAAACCTAATACTTCTACAAAAGAGTCTACACTGATAAATTTTAGTGCCCATTATAATAATGAAAAAGAGACGCCGATAGGTGATATGACAGCAATAAATTTACAGGGTCTTGCTATAAGGGATCATGTAGCAAATGAATTGGCAGAGATTTTTGAAGATTCGGGAGAGTTACTGCCTTTCCATGTCGGTGATGATAATTGGTACTTTTATAATGTCACTCGAAAAATAGAGGGTATATTAAATGTTGAGATGAGTACTTTTATGCTGCCAAGTTTAAATATCGGATTACAAAAAGCGGTGTTCAAAAAAGAAAAACTACCAAAGCTTAGCTGCATATTTAAAATGCCAGAAGACCGATTTGAAGGCACTTACGTTTTTGACTCTCGTGTAAATGATAAAGATATTACTTTAAACCTATTTTGTGCCTTGCAAGCCCATGGCTTTACTGGGCTTAGCTTTGAAGAGGTTGCGAGGTTTGATTAACCTAAAGTAAAATTTAAAAAACTTAAACGCTTTTTTAATTTCACTCTAACTGTCCTCGCACAAACTTTAAATATTGCTCTAAGCTGCGTTGCCACAGATCTAGCGCTTCATCAAGCATATCGTTATGTGGCTTTTTATCGAGTAAACGGCGCTCTATTTTTTTAAGCTCAATACCATAGCGATTAAAACCAAGTTGCAGAGCGGTACTTGCTTGGCGATGTAAAAGCTTAATGCATTGCTCTGGTTGTTGGTCAATAAGCTTTTGACAGCGAGTTAGCTTGTTGCGGGCTGAAAGCACAAATTCATTATAAATTGAAGACACTTCATCTTCACTAAATGAGCTGGTGAGTGTTTCGGCCGCTGTTTTGTCATACAAGGTATCAATAAGCTCTACTGCAATGCTCGCAGTTTGATTAGATTGAGAGTCACTAAGTGCTTGGCGAAGCTTTTCATGCTTAATAGGCTTGCCTACAATGTCTTTTATTCCTAATTCTAAATACTCTTTTACTTCGTCAGGGCTAAGGCTTGCAGTAAATGCGAGTACTGGCGTTCGTTGATTTTTATGATCAATGCGTTTTAGACGTTTAAGTACTTCTTGGCCTGTTAAATCAGGTAGGTTCATATCAAGCAAAACAACATCGAAGTGGTGAGCTTGCATGAGCTCTATGGCACTTTTCCCATCTTTTGCGAGCTTAATTTTGTGTTCATCGTCGGCCATAAATTCTATAGCAATTTTTTGATTTAAATCTAAATCTTCAACCAGTAATACATCAAGACCTGTTAAGTAATCTTTAGTTTGATGGCGCTGCTCTACAAGGCTTAATTCACCTAAAGTAAAAGTAACGGTAAAGCTAAATACACTACCAGTACCAAGCTGGCTGGCTATTTCGAGTCGGCTACTGAGCTTTTCAAGCAGGCGGCTAGTAATAGCTAAACCAAGGCCGGTTCCGCCTTTTTCTTTTCCTGCGCTACTTTGTACATAAGGTTCTGTTAAGTAGGCTATCTCGTCATTTTCTATACCTGGTCCTGAATCTTTGACACTAATTTTTATCGTGTGCTCAAGTTGTTTTTCTAATACTAAATCAACCTGAATTTTAACGGTTCCGTGATCTGTAAATTTAATAGCGTTACCGACTAAATTAATAATTATTTGTCTAAGTTTTTGTTGGTCGCAGTAATAACAGGCTTGCTCAGGAATATTATAGATAAGCTCAAATTTTAGCTGCTTTTGCTCGGCCATTGGGCTTAGTAATAAACATAAATTATTAAGCCATGTTTTAAATTCTACATCTTCTTCGTAAAGCGCTTCGTCACTCTGATCTAGGCTCGCGTAATCAAGGACCTTATCTACCAACAAGTTAAGTGATTCGGCAGAATTTATAATTGCCTCGCAATAGGCTTTATTGCTGGTATCACTTGTTTGGTTCATAACAAGTTGGGCACTGCCTAAAATACCGTTTAGTGGGGTGCGAATTTCGTGGCTTATTGTTGATAAAAAGAGCCCGCGAATTTCTAAATCTTTTTGTGCTTTATCGGCGAGTTTATTGAGGTGCTGCTCTCTGCGCTCATTACATAATAACGCCATACCTGCAGCATAAAACATGGGTGCAATTACGCCATTTAAAAATAGCAAAGAGCTAAACCAGCCGTTTACTAAAAGATTTTTTTGTTCAATGTTATCCATAAATAACGAGCGGCCAATAAAGCTCAAAGCAACAAGCGTTAAAATGGTTATGTATACAATGCTGCCATTAGGGTAGGGTTTGCGCGCGTACTTAATAAATATAAAGAGTAAAAAGCCGGCTTCTGCTATGTGCTGTATATCGGATGCAATCACTCTTTCGTGTAAAGATGGGTCAAAAAAGGTGTAATAGCCAAGCATTACAGTGCAAAAAGCAGTTACTGAGCAAAGTAATTTAAAACCAATACCGTGATAATTTAAAAACTGACTGAGCGATAAACAATGCACTATTGATGCGGCAAACATCATGCTACTGGCAGCGCTAATAATCACTAAATTATGTGTATCACCAACAAGCGTAAAACCAATAACAGAGCCTAATAGCAATATGGGATAGAAAATGCATAGCAGCGTGCCCGATATTTGTTTGTTTGTTCGCCATGTTAAAAAGTTAAGTAAGGTCATTACAACCATGATGGCGATGCTGGCAAAATAAAGAGTGAAAGAGTCGAGCATTAATATTCCAGCAAAGTAGTTTTAAACTAAGATTATCAAAAGTATA
>NZ_JACJDN010000173.1:0-6893 GCF_014163565.1 Pseudoalteromonas sp. SR45-5
GGGCGATTGTTGTCGCAATTTTTGCGTTATTAATTATTGGTATTTTACCTATTGTACTTAATTTAGTGGGACTAAAAGAAAGTATAGATTTATTAATTAAACTCATCTCTTGGCCATTATTAGCTTTTACCTTTAATTTTGCATTGGTACTTTTATATCGTTATGCCCCACATCGTAAACCGGCCAAATGGCGTTGGATCACGATGGGTTCGTCTATTGCTACTGTACTTTGGATTTTGGCATCTATAGGTTTTTCTTTTTATGTGTCGCGTTTTTCTAGTTACAACGAAACTTACGGCTCACTAGGTGGTGTAGTGATCATGTTGATGTGGTTGTATATCAGCGCTTATATAATCACATTAGGTGCTGTTATTAATGCAGCTACTGAGCAGCAAACAGGTAAAGACAGTACTATAGGCCCAGCTAAAGAGCGTGGGCAGCGAGGCGCCTATGTGGCAGATCACCTCGATGTAAAAAACGAATAGCTATTAGCTAAAGTTAGTGAGAGCTATAAGCTGCTCTTTAAACTCTTGTGCTGCAGGACCAAGCCTGTCGTTGTCGTTGCACATTAAATATAAATTAAGGGTACGGGTTGTACCTTGGTCTAAATTAAGTGGGATGAGCGTTTTATCTTCAATTAAATGTGCTATTTGTGTTTTTGGCAGCCAAGCGTAACCCAAATTTTGACTAACCATATCAATAGAGTTGCGTAAATGGCTGACTGTCCAGCGCATATCAGCACCTAACCAGCCATCATTGTGACTGGTGTGGGTTGCTGAGTCGCGAACTACTATTTGCCGGTGTAGCTTTAAATCGCGAAAGTTGAGTTGTTCAGTTTGTTGGTGTAATACATGGTCTTTATGCGCAACGGCTATAAACTCTATATCGCATAACGTACTGCAACTAATTCCATAGATAGGAATTGATGAAATGGCTAAATCAACCACTGAGTTATGTAGTAATTCGTTTGCACCGGTTAGCACGCTTTCTACTAAATCAATCTTTAAAAGCGGGTAAAGTTCACTCGTTTTAGCAAGTGCCTGGTATAAAATGGTGTGTGGAAAAACTTCATCAACAGCTATTTTTAATGTGCTTTCTACGCCTTCGCTTAGTGTGCTCGCTACCGATTCTATTTTAGTTGCTTCTTCAATTAAAAATTCAGCTCTGCGTAAAATTAGTTTACCGCTATCGGTTAAAAATGCTTTACGACCTTTTACTTCAAGCAACTTAATTTGCAAGGCGGCTTCAAGTTTTTGAACAGCATGGTGTACGGTTGACTGACTTTTATGTACAGCCGCACTTGCGCCTGCAAATCCGCCGTGATCCACAACCGCTTTAAACATTCGCCATTGCTCTAATGTTGCTTTTGCCATTTTTAAATCCTGTTACTACTTATATCTGATTACTTAACTTGACCGCGCAGACGCATTATTTATTGCGTAACAGTGATTTTTTGTTTATTTATTTTAATAAAGCGACTTTTTTATCAGCTAGAAGTGCCATAAAACTGCTTTTATTTAAAGGTCTTGAAAATAAATAACCTTGTCCGTAATCACATCCGGCTTCAAGTAATAGCTGCATTTGTAATTCAGTTTCAATTCCTTCGGCGATTACTTTTAAGCCCAGTTGATGCGCCATAACAATTATTGCTTCACACAGTGCAAGTTCTTGACTGCCTACTTGGATATTATCAACAAAACGTTTATCTATTTTTAAATAGTCGGTATCCATTTCTTGTAAGTAAGCGAGTGACGAATATCCTGTACCAAAATCATCAAGGGCAAGCTGCATACCTGATTTTACTATTTCTTTTAAGCGACGTTGCGTTAATGCTTCGGGGTTAATCATTAGGCCTTCAGTTATTTCTGCCACAATTGAGGATGCAGGTAATTTTGCAGCTTTTAGCATATCGTACCATTCATCTATACCACTCTCTGGCGTGGATAACTGCACTGGCGACACGTTTACACTTATTTGAAAAGTGTCATCGGTTAGGGTTTTTATATCGTTAAGCGTTTGCAAGGTTTGAGCAAATACAAATTGGCCAATTGCATTTATTTGCCTAGTTTCTTCAGCAAGAGGAATAAATGCGACAGGGCTAATTAGGCCTTTTTCGGGATGTTGCCAACGAATAAGTGCTTCAGCTTTATGAATATGTAAATCATTCAAAGCAACAATGGGCTGATAAAACAACTCAAACTGTTCAAGTTCAATGGCACTTCGTAAGTCTTTTAATAGCACCATGCGCGCGTGTGCATATTCGCGCATGTCAGCAGAGAAAAATTCAAAACAGTTACGACCATTACTTTTTGCTTTATACATAGCCTGATCGGCTGCCTTTAAAAGTTGTTCAGTATTTTCACCATCATTAGGGGCGCATGCTATGCCCATGCTGGCGCTAATAAATAACTCTTCGTTTTCAAGATGCAAAGCCGACGATAGGCTAAGCAAAATATTACTGGCAATTTGATTAATATGACGCGTACTTTTTATACGATTAAACACAATAACAAACTCATCACCACCAATACGTGCCACAAACTCAGCATTTTTTGCCGACTGGACTATACGCTGAGATACGAGTTTTAATAAGTTATCACCATAGTGATGGCCTAATGTGTCATTAATATCTTTAAAGTGATCTATATCTAAAAGCATGACAACCAATTGATTGTCGGGAGTAACAACGTTTGAAAATCGTTGATTTAATCGCTCCTTTAACTCTAAACGATTTGGTAAGTCAGTTAAGTGATCATAGTGAGCTTGTCGCCAAATTGTTTCATCGGCTTGTTTTTTCTCAGTGAGGTCTGTAAATATCGCGATTCGACGAATAGGTGCGTTGTTTGTATCATAAACCGTATCGATTGTGAGCCACTCAGAGTATAGCTGCCCGTTCTTTTTACGGTTAATAACCTCGCCTTGCCAGCGGCCTGTTTGCTGTAATTCAGACCACATTTTATTGTAAAAATTCTTATCATGTTTTCCTGATGAAAGAATTGAAGAGGAGCGCCCAATAACTTCTTCTTTACTATATAAAGTCGTTTTGCAAAACGCAGGGTTTACATCAAATATTATACCCGCTGGATCGGTGATTGCCATGCCTTCACTACTGTTGTTATACACTAGCGAGGCAAGGTGGAGTGCTTCTTCATTTATTTTTCGTTGTGTTATATCTCTTAGCACAACAACGTATTCATTTTTACTTTGCATTGCACTAATACGCGCTTCAAAGCTGCGTTTAGGATCTGATTTTTCGAGTGTAAATTCTAAATTACTCGAAACATCAAGCTTAGATAACTGCGATAACAAAAGCTGAACATTGCTGTGTGAAAGTATTGATGATAAATGAGGTACTGCAGTGCTGTTTGGGTTTACTTGAGGCTTAAATTGCCCCGTTATGTTGAGAATATCGCCATGGATGTTAATTCTAACGTAACTGTCGGGTAGAGTATTAAGCAAGCTGGTAAGCTCATCGTGCTTGTTTTTTAAATTAGCTTCAGCTGTTAACCTAGTTTGCGCCATTGATTTAAAGCGCTGATAGAGAGTATTTAGCTCTGGATTATTTGGCTGTGTTTTTTGTGACGGCATTTCGCCCTTAGCCAACACGTTTGTTGCATTTGTTAGATTATTAATTGGGTCGATAATGCTGGTTTTAAGCAGCTTACGTGCAATTAAACATAGCACTAGCAGTGATAAAATAAACACACCAATCGCTATAAAAAAATTATTATTTATTTGCTTTAAAGCATGCGTAATAGGAAGTGCAATATGTATATTTAAGCTGTTATTACTCGGATCTTTATAAATAATAGAGTGATGAAGCATTCGATCTTCACCCTCAATAGATTTTATTTTTGTTAATGCCTCATTATCAATCGAAGAATCAGTTGCTAATAAAGTCTTTGCAATATTATCGCCAAGGGCTGCAGTTGTTGGTGGGTAACGCGCTAAAATTTTTCCATTAGAATCAGCGATTGCAGCAATAGAGCCAGTCGGCAGTTCAATATTATTAAAAGCATTGTTCCACCAGTCAAGCGCAACAACGATAACTACAACGCCCTGAA
Organism: Pseudoalteromonas sp. SR45-5; assembly: GCF_014163565.1. Classification (NCBI taxonomy): domain Bacteria; kingdom Pseudomonadati; phylum Pseudomonadota; class Gammaproteobacteria; order Alteromonadales; family Pseudoalteromonadaceae; genus Pseudoalteromonas; species Pseudoalteromonas sp. SR45-5. Next base: position 4,065 of record NZ_JACJDN010000173.1, read on the forward strand.
TTACATTTTTTTTATTAATGATAGGCAACGCAAAGTTAAGGGTGTTTTTTTGCAAGTTTCTATCGTGCTGAAAATAACCTACCGACAATTGGTTACTTTTTAAGGCATTTTGAAAATACGCACGATCTGCAATACTTATTGTTTTGGTTAATCCGCTTGTTGTACACATAACAATGCCATTTGGATCTATAATCCCGATATTGGCAACATGGGCATAAATAGCTCTAAATTGATTAAAATAATTAGGGCAGGACGTTGCTATATTTTCTTTCTTACTTTCCTCTTTAGCCAAATAACGCGCTAAACGGTCAATATCATCGACTAAGTGCTTTTGCTGTAAAATTAATTGCTTAGCAATGTTTTCTACTTTTTTTTCACTTTGCTCAATAGAGTGGTGGCGTTCAAGCAGCAGAGTAAAAATAATTACAGCGGTGCCCGGAATACTTAGCAATATAAGCAAACGATAAAGCTGATGTTTGAGAGAATAAGTAAAAATAACCATTCCTTAGTTTCGTATTTTGCAATAACAATTGTAGCCAAATTCACTCCAAATAACCATAGTAATTATAAGGTTGAAAATGTAACCAATGAATCAATGTCGTTCTATTTTTTAGAACCTTAAGCTCGATTTAAAGACATAGTTGTTTTGTTTAATGAATGATTCAATAGCCTCATAAACTTATTCTTTAGAGTGAATTAAAAAATGAAAATATCAAAAATACTTACAGCTTATGCAACTCAAGATGGCGATGGCGTGAGCATTAGCCGTATACCTGGGTTTGATGGTAAATATTTAGATCCGTTTTTGATGATTGATGAACTTAAGTCAGACGACAAAAAAGATTATATGGGAGGCTTTCCTGAGCATCCGCACCGAGGAATTGAAACGTTTACTTATATTCTAAAAGGTGGCTTTGAGCATCGTGACCAAATGGGTAACAAAGAAGCAATTAAAGCAGGCGATGTGCAATGGATGAGCACAGGGCGCGGCGTCATGCACAGTGAAATGCCACTCGCTGATGCTATAGATGGTCTGCATGGCTTTCAAATTTGGATAAACATGCCAAGCGCAGAAAAAATGCGTGATTCACGTTATCAAGATACGACTAAAAACCCAGCTCCTAGTTTTACAAATACGCAAGGCGTGACGTTAAAAGCACTTGCGGGATCGTGGCAGTTCGAAAGTGAAACGCTTGCAAGCGAGCTGCAAAGTTTAGCTGCTAATGCGGCGCTCGCTGATATTACATTACCTGCTGGTAAAAGCATTTATTTAGAGCCTCTTAGCCAACAAAAAGTAATGCTTTATATTCATAGCGGCTCACTAATAATGAGCGACAATCAAACAATACCAGCGGGTAAGTTACTTATTTTAGAACCAGGCAGTGATATTAATATTAGCTCTGAACAAGGCGCTGGCGTTTTGGTTTTAGCAGGCGATCCACTTAATCAGCCAATTGCTCATATGGGTCCGTTTGTAATGACGACGCAAGCTGAAGTACAGCAAGCAGTGCGTGATTATCAAAACGGCGAGTTTGGCAAAATATAACGGTATTTTTAGGAGAGTTTTATGGGATTATTAGTTAACGGCCAATGGCAAGATAAATGGTACGACACAGATTCAAGTAACGGTAAGTTTGAACGTGAAACGGCGCAGTTACGTCACTGGGTAACTGTTGATGGTAGCGCTGGAATAACGGGCGAGGCCGGTTTTAAAGCACAAGCGAACAGGTATCATTTATATGTATCACTTGCGTGTCCTTGGGCGCATCGAACGCTTATATTTAGAGCGTTAAAAGGGTTGCAAGATTTAATTACGGTGTCGGTTGTTAGCCCTGATATGCTTGATAGTGGTTGGGCTTTTGATACGCAAAACCACAGTACTGGTGATGCTTTATTTAATAGTAACTACTTACATCAAGTGTATACAAAAAATAATCCTAAGTATTCCGGGCGAGTTACCGTACCCGTATTGTGGGATAAAAAGCTAAATAAAATTGTCAGTAATGAGTCTGCCGATATTATACGTATGTTCAATAGTGCATTTAATGAATTAACAGGTAATAACGATGATTACTACCCAGAGGCACTACGACCAAAAATTGATGAATTAAATGCGTTGATTTATCCAAATATAAATAATGGTGTTTATCGTACGGGATTCGCAACAACTCAAGATGCATACGAAGAGGCGTTTAACGATTTATTCAAAGCACTCGATAAAGTAGAAGGGATACTGAGCAAGCAGCGTTATTTAACAGGTAATAGGCTCACCGAGGCAGATTGGCGATTATTCACTACACTCATTCGGTTTGATAGTGTGTACGTTGGCCATTTTAAATGTAATTTACGCACAATTGAAAGCTATCCTGCATTAAGTGGATACCTTAGGGAGCTATATCAAGTTAAAGGAGTGGCTGAAACAGTTGATTTTTATCATATTAAGCGACACTACTATTTTAGTCACACAATGATCAACCCAACACAAGTTGTGCCAAGTGGTCCAAGTATTGATTACTTATCTGATCACGGTAGAAATGTTTAGCGCTTAAGCTATCAAGTTCACTAGCCAGCCGTATTTTCTTACGAAGCTGGTTTCGCTTTTACCCGCTTGTACTGCTGCACCTGCGATAAAGGCACTTGAAAGCCCAACTTTGGTTACGGCAAAACGCTTTAGTCTATATTGGAACGCTGCATGATGTTGGCGTTTCAATTCACTGCGCGTATCCATTTGCTTACTTAGAGCATCAACGTTTTCATTAGGTGCTTTAATTAAGTAGTTAACTAACATACTAATTTCCTTGTAAGTTAAATAGCTGCTTTAAACTTTTA
>NZ_JACJDN010000174.1:0-6891 GCF_014163565.1 Pseudoalteromonas sp. SR45-5
ACAAGTGGAATTAACGTCATTAGTATAAACGATACTGTTTTTCTGATTGGTTCTTCAAACATCTCAGAGTGTTTGTTAAAGCTGACAAGTGCAACATTAAGGTTTAGTAAAAAATCAGCTCTACTGAGCTCACCTTTTTCATACTGAGTAACTGACAGTAGTGTTTTATCCGCAATTTCTATATCTTTTTCACAAATTGTTAAAGTTTGCTCTGTGTTAATAAATTTCATAACAGCATAATTTAATGGATTTATTTCTTCAATACAGTCAATTGGTTGCTGCCTAATTAACAATATATCTGACTCAATGGTATTTATATCTATGGGGAGATCATTTTCTATTTTTTTAACTGACTTAGTAAGTTGATGAGTATATTTTAAGTGAAGAAAATTAAGTTGGTGAAACTTGGCCCCTTTAGCTATTTCAAAAGCTGAGTAAACAGTAATACTTACCTCTGCAGCTGTTAAAATCACAATAAGCATCAGTTTTCTGGAGATATTCATATACGACACCTATTTTAGCTACTAACCCAACAGTTTTTTAATAACACTATAATAATTATAGTATTTATCACATTAGGTATAGCAGGTTTTATCTTTTTTACTAGCTCCTCTATAAATAACAATTTACGCTTAACTTAGTTCATTTTTAATACAAAGCTTCTTTTTAATTTTAGTTTGCCACTCAAGAGCAAGCTCCGGCAATTCGAGTGCTGCTAATAATACACTTTCATAATCTGGATATTTTTTATCAAAAAAAGCCTGGAACAGTTTTTTTACTGATATGTCGTGCGAGGCTTTCTTCTCGATAACAACACTATCACCCGTTTTTGCAACGCCCTGCTCTAGTACCCTAAAATACACGCCAGTGCAGTAATGCTGCGTAAACAGTTTAAGGCTGTTTTTATTATTAAGGGCGATAGCTAATTTAAAACAAGGCACACGAGGCTGGCTTACTTCAAGTAATGCAGTACCAATTCGAATATGGTCACCTATGTGTATATTCGCTTCATCAAGGTCAGAAATCGTGAAGTTTTCGCCAAAGGCACCTACTGCCAAATCATCATTCTCGAGGGTTTGTTTCCAATAATCATAATGATTGTGCGAAAACGCGTAAACCGCTTTATCAACCCCGCCGTGATTAACTAAATCAGCTTGCTCATCCCCTATAATATTTAGCTTTTCAATAACAACAGGTTCGTTAGTTGGCGTTTTGAATATTCCCGTTTTCACCTCTTTACCATTATGAATAAGAGTTTTAATTTTAGAGATATTAGTCGAGATGATTTTCATTGCGATACCAACGGATGAGGAAGTAAAGATTAATTATGCAGGTTTTAAAATTATTATAAATAAATTTAAGCAAAAAAATGACCGCTTAAGACTAAGCAGTCATCTCACAATATACAGTTTTTATTATTCTGCTTGTTTTAAAAAATACGTTTCGGCCAGTCCGTTATGTATTCCAGCTAAGTCTATTTGTATTTCATCGATAAAGTCATGCAACAGACCATTTTTAAGTACTCGTACGTCTTTATTTTCTAACTCAACAATTGCATCATCAATTGATTTAATAATTTCTGTTGAGTTTGGCAAAGGTAAAACCAATGCTTTTAATTCATTCATACAAAATAAAATAGATCGTGGGAATACTTTGCTGTGCATCACAAATTCTATTACATCAGCACGCTGTACTCTAACGCCCATTTCTTGGCGATACATTTGATAAGCACTTAACGAACGCAATAAACTGATCCACTGAATATTATCAAACGGCTTCACTTCTTCTTCATTAGTAATTAACGTAGCAGAGCGAATATCTAAAATTCGCGATGTCATATCTGCGCGCTCTATAATCGAACCAAAGCGGATAAAAACATAGCCCTGATCATGATTAATTGTGGCATCTAACGCCCCAAATATTTGATGGGCTGAATCTATAATCTTTTTTAAATAATCAAAACGTCCGCGCTTTGTTATCCCTTCTTTTTGATTATCTTTTACATAATAATAAAGAGAGTTAATTTCTTCCCATACATCTCGCGGTATTACATCGCGAATTGTACGCGCGCTTTCTCGTGCCGAAGTAATAGAGTTTAAAATTGACGAGCTGTTATCACTACCAACAAGTAAATACCTTAATGCTTTTTGTTCAGTAAAATCAGTATGGGTTTCTGAATACGCTTTACGCACACCAATAATATCAATTAATGGCTCCCAGCCGGTACATACGCCTTTGGGTAAGTCCATCATCAGTAAATTGTTAACGTTGATTAAACGAGCCACATTTTCCGCGCGCTCAATGTATCGAGATACCCAATATAAAGTTTCGCCTACTCTTGATAACATATTATTTAGCCTCTTCGTCAACAATCCAAGTATCTTTACTGCCACCACCTTGTGATGAATTAACCACCAAAGAGCCTTTAACCATAGCAACACGCGTTAATCCACCAGTGGTAACTTGCGTATCTTTACCTGATGATAAAATAAACGGTCTTAAATCGGTATGTCGACCATCTGGTTTATTACCATCAAATGTTGGTACTGTTGATAAATCTAATGTTGGTTGAGCTACCCAATTTCGTGGGTCCGCTTTAATTTGAGCAATACACGCTTCTTGTTCTTTTTTAGTCGATTTAGGACCAATTAATAATCCATATCCGCCAGATTCATTTGCAGGTTTAACAACAAGCTTATCGATATTTTTAATCACATGGTCGCATTCTTTCGGATCTAAACATTTGAACGTTGGGACATTAGCAAGTTTAGCTTCCTCGCCTAAGTAGTACTTAATCATCTCAGGTACATAGGCGTAAACTACTTTGTCATCAGCAACACCTGCGCCTGGTGCATTAACTAAAGCCACATTACCTTTAGACCAAGCACGCATTAATCCAGGGACGCCAAGTTGGGATTCTGGTAAAAAGGCTTCTGGGTCTAAAAATAAATCATCTATACGACGATAAATAACATCAACTCGTTGTAGCCCTGTGATTGTTCTCATGTATACACAGTCATCTTTTTCAACAACTAAATCGCGCCCTTCTACCAGTTCGCAACCCATTTCTTGGGCAAGGTAACAATGCTCAAAATAAGCGGAGTTAAATACCCCAGGAGTAAGTACCACGACTTCTGGTTTATCTTGTGGACGAGGCGACATTGCCGCTAGCATATCAAATAATTGTGAAGGGTAATCATCAACAGGTAAAATCGATACTTGCTCAAATAATTCAGGGAATACACGCTTCATTACAGAGCGATTTTCAAGCATATAAGATACACCAGAAGGAACACGCAGGTTATCCTCAAGCACATACATTGTACCGCTACCATCGCGTACTAAATCTGAGCCACAAATATGCGCCCATATCTTATTTGGCGGGTTTATTCCCACACATTGCTGGCGAAAGTTAACTGATTTTTCTAGTAACCCTTTTGGAAAAACACCATCTTTTATTATTTTTTGGTCGTGGTATAAATCATCTATAAAAAGGTTAAGCGCTTCAACACGTTGCTTTAAACCAACCTCTACGCTTTGCCATTCTTTTTTGCCAATGGTACGCGGTATAATATCAAACGGCCAGGCTCTATCAATCATATTACCTTCGTTGTAAACCGTGAAAGTAATACCCATTTCTTTAATTGCTAAATCAGCAACCGCTCTGGCTTTTACTAATTCTTCTGCTGATAAATTAGCAAAAAATTGTGCTAATTGTGTTCCATGCGATCTAACGTTTCCTTGTGCATCAATTAATTCATCAAAGAAACCTTTTGTTTGGTACGCTTTCCAATCAATTTTCATACACTCTTTCACCTTATCCATCATCATATATGACGTAGTTAAACTGCTATTCCATTCGAATCATATCAACCGCTACATCAAGCAATTGACTACCGCCACCAAATACCACTCCTTTTAAAGGAGTTACGTCAGAAAAGTCTCGCCCTACGGCTAGAGTAATATGCTGATCGCGTGGTAAAACATTATTTGTTGGATCAAAATCAACCCAACCAAAGTTTGGCACAAATACCGCAAACCATGCATGAGTTGCATCTGCACCTTCTAGCTTTTCTTCGCCTTCTGGCGGCATGGTTTCTATGTACCCACTTACGTATCGACCTGCTAACCCCACGCTACGTAAGCATGCAAGCGCAAAGTGTGCAAAGTCTTGGCAAACGCCCCTTTTTTGTGCAAAAACAGTGCTCAAAGGCGTACTAATTGTTGTAAAACCAGGATCATAATGAAATTCATGAAAAATCCGTGCCATTAAATCTTTGCATGCAGAAATTATATTTTTGTGTGCATCAAACGATATTAATGCGTATTCCTTAATTCCTTTATCTATTGGAATAAGCTGTGAAGGTAGTACAAATTCAGACGTTTTTAATAATTCCGCCGTATTTGGTTTAACCAATAAATCACGTACTTTTCGCCAAGCAATATCAACACTCTCTAAATTGCTATTAGCGCCGACTAACAGTTCTACCTCGCTGATCATCGTTACTTTAAGTTTTTTATGCTGTATTGCTATTTCAAACGCTGTTACCTGATTATTAAAATAATCAGTAAATGTTTGTAAGTAAGTCGGTGTAGGTTCAATTTCTACACGACTACTGTGGCATATTTGCCCGCGATTCGTTTTTGGCGTTAATCGCGCTTGGTTTTGACACAAACTAACAAAGTCTGAATAGTTGTATGTAGTCGAGTGCTTTATTTTATATTTCACGATTGAGCTTGCTCAATATTAGTCCAGTTCAATTTATTTGCCGTTTGGGTATGAGAAAAATACTGTAGTAATAATACATCACAAAATGTATCTAAGTTCATACGCGTATTATGGTTAAATTCGATTAACTGGTTACGTTGTCTATTTTCACTTTTTTGTAGGTAATCTTTCTCAGTTACATAGCAACTTGTTTTAGACAGTAAAATTGCTTTTTCGTGTGCCGCAATTACGCCTTGTCTGCGTTTTGTGGGTAAATGCTTACACAACTTATTAATTTCCTCTAACTGAAATAATAAAGAACGTGGGTATTCAGCATCTAAAAGTAATAACTCAAGCCCTGTACCAATGGTTTGATACATTCTGTATCGGCGCTTATGCGTAACTAAACTAACTTGGCAACTTAGCACTGCTTCAAGTAAGCCAAGCTCTTCGGGCTCGTCTAACTCTTTGGTTAATAAAGCCGCACTTAGTGATGTTATTTGTAAGCTCCGCTCTACTCTTCTGCCCATTTCGAGTAAAAACCAGCCGTTACTATTTGGCATACAATCTGTAATCGAGCCATTAAAAGCCATAATTGAGCCTATAACTCTATCTAGGCTGCTTTGCATTGCACGCGTTGGGATATTAATATTTACATTTTTAAATACTTTAATTTGCTCATTAATATCATCAATTATTCGGCGGCTATCATGAGATAGTAATTCTTGAATTTGCACCGACGCATTAGCAATGTACTTTAATGTATTAATAATACTGCCAGCGCATTGCTCGTCTGCAAGGAGTTGAAAGGCAGTTTCTTTAGACAGATTTACATCAATTCCATCTAGTTTTAAATCAGGTTCTATATAGGGATAAACAATATATTGCGACCTAATGGCATTAGAAAGCCGTGCAACTATACTTTTTCGTATTGAATCTGGGTAAACAGAAAATTCGGTGTACTTGTCTATAAAAATACGCAATATACGTATGGTGTTTTCGCAGCGTTCTAAGTATCGGCCCAACCAAAAAAGGTGCTCAGCCGTACGGCTCGAAATAACCCCTTCGAGTAGCGTTACATCCATTCTTTTTCTAATTGGCACCGGTGGATTATGCTCGCCTAAATCAACTCTATCGGCTGTATTTATCCATGTATCTTTGATCCAACCAGATACTCTTGGGTTGTTACTTTTTTCGTTCGAAAAACACAGTGCTGAAGGAAGTACTTCTACGCCATTTTCAGTGGTTAATGCATAACACCTAAACACCACTGGCTTGGAGATTAATTGCCCGTCATGCCAAAATGGTGCACTGCTAAAAGAAGGTTTTTCTTGGAAAAAGTAATTATCGGGTTCTTTGCTAATAAGTAGCTTTATTTCTTGCTCGTCTAACACTCCATCTAACTTGAGTGTAGGGTCTATAGCAGATAGTAGTTCGAGGTTATTCCAATCAACGGCTTGCGCTTCTTTTACACTTAAATAATTTGGCTCACCTAATAACAGCGGTTGTTTTAAAATTTGCTGCGATAACTTTTCTAAGTTGCACTTTATTGAAGGTGACGAGAGCACACCGCTACCAAACGGGTTTAAAACCTTAACCGACCCTTGTCGTACCGATTGTAATAAGCCCGGAATACCATGAAGTGAATATTCAGTTTGCTCTAAAGAGTCAATACAACGATCAGAAACCCAGCGTAAAATGACATTAATTTTACCCAAGCCTTGTAACGATTTTAAACAAACGTCACCCCCACGTACAGTTAAGTCGGCGCTTTGTACTAATGTGTAGCCAAAGTAGGTAGATAGGAATGCATGCTCGTTGTAGTTAGGGTCATCAATTCCTTGGGTGAGAATTACAATGCGTGGGTCATCCATATAGTGGGTATATTCATTAATACCCTCTTGGAATAGGTTTAAAAACTCTTTAATTTGCTGAACATTACATTCTGCAAATTCTTCAGCCATTACACGCCTTGCAATAATACGGCTTTTAATTAATAGCCCTAAGCCCAGCGGGCACTGGCAATGATCGCTTAATACTTTAAATTCGCCTGTTGGCGTGCGGTAAACATCTAATGCTGTAAAAAAAAGTGTTAATTCGTTACTAGGTAAACTAAAACCTTCGCGTAAGTAATTAGGGTCTTGAAAAAGCTGCTTTGCAGGAATATGGCCATCAACTAATAG
>NZ_JACJDN010000175.1:0-6884 GCF_014163565.1 Pseudoalteromonas sp. SR45-5
AACTAACTAACTAACAATATCCCACGCACTTGTACCCGATGCAGAAAGATTGCTGGTGTTATTACGTAATACTTTATTGCCTACATTAACTGATGACTCAGGACGGCTCACTAAATACCCCTGAACTGAACTCACACCCATTTTTTTAACAAGCTCAAACTGCCCTATTTCTTCAACGCCTTCAGCTACAATTTTAAGGCCCAGCTTTTGTCCAAGCTCACTAATTGTATTTAATATATCGTTATATTTTTGGCTTTTATTGGCTTGAGCTATGAACGAGCGATCAATTTTAATAACATCAATTGGTAAATCCGCTAATGTACTCAACGAGCTAAAACCTGTACCAAAGTCATCAATTGCAATAGTGATGCCTTCTTCTCTTAATCTACTTAGCTCTTTGATTATTCTAGGACTGGCTTGAATAAATGTTGATTCGGTAATTTCAAGCATTAGAGACGTCGCCGGTAAGCCGGTTTTTTTTAGCTTCTTCATTATCCAATCATAAATATCACGGTGCTTTAACTGAATGCCCGAAACGTTAACTGATATTTTTACTTTGCGCATACCTGCATTATGCCATGCAGCCATTTGCCGACACGATTCAAGCATAATCCAATCGCCAAGCTCTAAAATTAAATTCGACTCTTCTGCTATTGGAATAAATTCTGAAGGTGGGATCATACCTTCAACTGGATGGTCCCACCGGGTAAGTGCTTCAAAATAATCAATCATACAATCTTCAACATGTACAATTGGCTGAAAAGACAAGTAAAAATCTTTACACGCGAGCGCTAAACGCAATTCTTCGAGTAAATAATGGTAACGGCGCATTTTGTTGCCCATTTCTGGCGAGTAAACTTTAAATATTCCCTTACCATCACTCTTAGCTCTGTACATAGCAACATCAGCTAATTGTAAAAGTGCTTGTGGGGTTGACGCACTTTCTGGGTAAGCAGCAATACCAATACTGGCACTAATTTTTACTATTTTATTGCCAAGCACAAAGTCTTTTTCAAGCTCACTTAACACGTGCTTCGCAATGTCAACAACTCTGTCGCTATCATCAAGTAGTTCTATAAATATGGAGAATTCATCTCCACCTAATCTTGATAAGTTTTGCTCTAATTGATTAGCGCTATTAATATTACTTAACTTATGGTGACGTAAAACATTTGCAAGTCGACTGGCCACTTGAACTAATATTTCATCACCAAAACTGTGGCCAAACGAATCATTTACTTGTTTAAAGCCATCCAAGTCGATAAATAGAAGCGCACATTTGAGATCTTCCTGATTAGCATGATTTATTTGTCTGTCTATGTGTTCAATATATGCATGGCGGTCAATTAACAGCGTCAGTTTATCTTGACAAATACTTGTTTGAGTTTGTTTTACATAATTAACTACGTGTGAATTTAAGCTATTTATAGATTGACTTAAGCTGCTTACACCTAATGGGTTCTCTGCCGGTTTAACTTGTAAATTAAATGCAGTAAGTAAGCTATTGGCTTGGCGGTTGAGCTCCGCTATTTGATTTTTATAATGACGTTTTCTACGTTCTCTACGTAAGTAGATACCTGAGCCAAATATCAATATACATAAAAATAAAAAGTTCATGGGTGATGAGAGTGTCATCATGATTAACTTATTAGAATCAGCGGCTACAAATTGGGTATCAGTGGTTTTGATAAGTAAAAAATCAGCTGTTGGCTGCTCAATTATATAATGGCCATTTAAAATGGGATTATACCAAGGAGCCATATCAAGGGAGGTATTCGTGATCTCGAAACTTCGTATATCAATATTAGTCTGAAATAGATTTATACGGTTGATCTGATTAGTTAACTCTATGTTTATGCAGAAACAAAATAGAACTATGATTAAGAAAATAAAACCGAGCGGCTTAAGTTTATTCATAAAAAAAATCCATCTATTTTGCTCCTCCTATCAAACCTATTACCAAAAGCGGATTATATCGCTTGCATTTAGTACTACGCAAGCATTGATATAATCCTAAGCCATTAGAATAACAAAAAATTGTAACGATAATGGATTAACTAACTATATCTACATATAGTATAGGTGGGATTAATAAAAATAAACAAAAACGTTTCAATTGTTTAAAATTTAATACATTCGGTATATAAGCTTTGTCGTTTTTTTGCCGCATTAATCTATGCCTCACCACTACAGCTTTAAGTACTTATATTTACTCAACCTTAATCGCATTTGCTCCGCTGTCGTACATCATTTAAAAATTATTCTTGCGCATTATGCATTGCTACTCAAACTAGTAGGAATTATCGCTAATAAAATTATTATTAATATTTAAAGCTGCCATGCATAGCTAACTTTTGTAAATAAGGTACGTTGATCTCGCTCAATATTTTTAAGAGAATCGTCTTGGTAACCTCTATCTGAGTAACCCAAATAAAACAGTGTTTGCGCATTAATTTTATATGAGTAAACAAGCTGACTACCGTAGTCTTTGTTAATTTGGCTAACTTGATAAAAGTAGGCATTTTCGTCTCTATCAATATCTTCAAATTGTAAAATAAGCTTAAGAATTGAACGCATACTAAATTTATAATGAAGCCTAAAATCAACTAAGTTAGCTGTAAATACACGCTCCCCTTGTGGGTTATCTAATTGGCTGTAGTTATGTTTTACATCGAGCTGCCAATGGTCGTTAATGTCCCACACCATTTGGGTTTGGGTGTCAAACGCATCGCCTAATTGCTCATTTGCATAATCAATGCGGCTAGCGTATTCAACATATAATGATAACTTTAAATCTTTAGTGGGTTTAAAGCCCGTATAAATGTAACCAATATTTTGATTATAAAAATTGTCATTATAATTTTCATAACGGTGTACTAAACCAATTTCAAAAATAGATTGTTTTTGACCTTTAAAACTCAAAAAGCCTTCGTATTCTTCTTCAAGTAAGTCGCCATTTTGTGCCCACGTTTTATCCCAGTCAGCTTCGTATGACCACGAGGTAAGTAAATCAGACTCATCTCTGTACCATGTTTGTCCGCCACCAAAGCCTACTTTTTCATAATCGACTTTAGCTTGATAACCTAAATCAGTGCGGTAGTCCTGCCCAATATTTTCATAAGATGCAAATAATTTGTAATCACGTTTATCGCGGGTAAGTTCTAGAGCATAAGCTTCATCTGATTGAGTTTCAGATAAGTTATAGTTTTGAATTAAAAATTCAGAGTTACGAGTATCAGCAGATGACACTTGATACAAAAGAGTATCCGATTGATTAAACCAGTAGGTACCATCCACTGATAATACAGTGTTGTGATAGTCATCACTTTCTCTGTGCGTGCTTGAAATACCAATAGTACCTTGCTGACCTAAGTCATATTGATAACGCCCTGCGGCTGCATTCGTTTTTTCGTTTAAGCTTGCGAAGCCAGAGCCCTGATTCGTTGGCAGTAAAATATTACTATTGTCGTCATCAGCTAGCATTAGCGCATAACTATGATCACCCGTTTTACCCGTCAGCTTTGCACCTAAAGTAGGCTCTGCAATTGTACGTGTGTATAAAAGCTCAAATAAGCTACTTTTAAAGTAAGAAGCACCATCTAAAAAGAAAGGACGTTTTTCAGCGTAATAAATTGAGAAGGTTGTATTTACATCAAGCTCTAAAGAGTCAGTTTCTACTTGCGAAAAATCAGGATTAATTGTCGCGTTTAAAACAGCATCTTTTGTTAAACCCCAGCGTAAATCTAAGCCCACTTCAGTATCTATATCACCCTTATCCCAATCACCTGGCAACGCAGATTTATTATCGTTACGCAGTGTGGTTAATGTAGGTGTTAATTGGATATTTTTACTTGATTCAATGTCACTAAAGCCAACTAACTTATCAAACTGGCAAAGGCTGCATTTCACATTTCTATCAAACCCCATATTTGATAGCTGATATAGCACATCACGTTGATAGTTTCTCATTACAGAAAAACCCCACGTTAGCTCATTTTTATTTTCAGGAAAACGCAATGCTTTAAAAGGAATACGCATTTCAACAACATAACCTTTGTCGTTAATTTGTCCTGCGCTATCCCAAATAGCATTCCATGAGGTATCAGAGCTCCAGCCATCGGTGTCGGTCATTCGTATATCGCCTTGCGCACCCAGCGGGTTCACATGGAATTCATAACCACTGCGTTCGTCATTAAATGTATCAATAACAAGAATAACGACGTCGTCTTCCCATAGCGTATCCCGGTCACGAAGTGATGCACGAATTTGCGTAGGGTCTGGGTCTTGTGCAACATAGGCAACATATAAGTTAGTACCATCTTCGTAAATAAAGGCATCAGTTTTTACAGGAGGAGTGCCTTTTTCGTTAGGCTCATCTTGGTAGAGTAAAGATATACGTGTTGCATTTTGCCAGTGCGCCTCATCCATAACACCATCAACGGTGATATTTGAATCAATACGGGACAAGGATACTTGCTGTTTTTTAGCCGCTACATCAAGGCTTGAAAGTAATAAAGCAAAACTTAAAAATAGGAAGGTAAACTTTTTTATTATAGTTATAAAGTACTGCATAAACATCCATTTAGACTGTAATTACTCATAAGGAGCAACTTAAGCTGAGGATTGTAATTTACCCAGGTACATTTGTTAATACTTTGAAATGAAAAATTAACTATTTAATGATAAAGGAGTAACTAATTGTTATGTATTATGTTTCGAGTAGTTTAAGCTTATCGTCTATGCCATTCCATACATCAGCGTCCTCTGGTGCAGGTTTAACCTCTGTAATGCGCGGCCAGACCAGTGCAAGTTCAGCATTTAATTCAGTAAACTCTTTTTGAGACTCTGGTAGCTCATCTTCTTGGTATATCGCATCAGCTGAACACTCAGGGACACATAAGCCACAATCAATACAATCAATCGGGCTAATTGCTAAAAAATTAGGGCCTTCAAAAAATGCATCTGCTGGGCACACAGATACGCAATCGGTGTACTTACACTTTATACAATTTTCGGTGACAACAAACGCCATACTATTTTAATACCTAAGATTTTGAACAACAGTTGTGGATCATACCCATCCACCCCAAAAATACAATAAATAAGTGCCATATCAGGCTATTTTAACGTAAAATGCGCGCCTAATGTTTGCACACTCGTTGTGCCCTGCATCCCCTTATTGTGAGCGGTAATAATACCCCGCTATGACACCTAAAAGAGATATAAATGATACGTTTAACCGAAATAAAGCTGCCACTTGATCATGACGAAGACGCAATTGGTCAAGCAATTGTAAATAAACTCAAAATCCAACCTGAACAATTGCACAGTTTTAATGTGTTTAAACGTGGTTATGATGCACGTAAAAAATCAGCTATTTTACTTATTTATACACTCGATATAGAAGTTGATAGCGAAGCCGAGCTACTCGCAGCATTTGAAAAAGACCAACATGTAAAAGTAGCACCAGACACAAGTTATAAATTTGTAGCCCAAGCTAACAATAATATCAAAGAGCGCCCTGTCGTGATTGGTTTTGGTCCTTGTGGTTTATTTGCGGGCTTATTACTTGCTCAAATGGGCTTTAAACCCATTATATTAGAGCGCGGTAAAGAAGTACGTGAACGTACAAAAGACACGTTTGGCTTTTGGCGTAAACGCACACTTAATACAGAATCAAATGTACAATTTGGTGAAGGTGGCGCAGGTACTTTCTCAGACGGTAAGTTATACAGCCAAGTAAAAGATCCAAAGCATTATGGCCGAAAAGTCATTACTGAATTTGTAGAAGCAGGCGCACCCGATGAAATTTTATACGTAAGTAAGCCACACATTGGTACGTTTAAACTTGTCACCATGATTGAAAAAATGCGCGCTCGTATAATAGAGCTTGGCGGCGAAATTCGCTTTAGCACACGTGTTGACGATATTCATTTAGACGACGGGCAAGTAACAGGTTTAACGCTTTCAAATGGCGAGCAACTAAACACTCGACATGTTGTATTAGCCGTTGGCCACAGCGCACGTGACACGTTTGATATGATCCACAAAAAAGGGATTTATGTTGAAGCAAAGCCATTCTCAGTCGGTTTTAGAATCGAACATAAACAATCAATGATCGATGAATGTCGTTTTGGCACAAATGCAGGAAACCCAATTTTAGGCTCTGCCGATTATAAACTTGTTCATCACTGCGACAATGGCCGCACCGTTTACAGCTTTTGTATGTGCCCAGGTGGCACAGTAGTCGCGGCAACCTCTGAAGAAGGCCGTGTTGTTACCAATGGTATGAGTCAATATTCACGAAGTGAGCGCAACGCTAACAGCGCTATTGTGGTAGGTATATCACCAGAGCAAGATTTCCCTGGTAATCCACTTGCTGGAATAGACTTACAACGCAAACTTGAAGAGCAAGCGTATGAGCTTGGTGGTAGCAACTACGATGCACCAGCGCAGTTAATTGGAGATTTCTTAAAAGGTAAATCATCTGCAGACTTAGGTGAAGTACAACCCTCTTACACACCTGGTATTAAGTTAACTGACTTGAGTAAAGTGTTACCACAATTTGCAATTGATGCCCTTCGCGAAGCGATACCAGCGTTTAATAAACAAATTCGTGGCTTTTCAACTAACGACGGTTTATTAACCGGTGTTGAAACACGTACTTCGTCGCCTATTAGTATTAAGCGTGATAAAACATTCCAAAGTATTAACACCAAAGGGCTTTACCCTGCAGGTGAAGGCGCAGGTTACGCTGGCGGTATTTTATCAGCGGGTATTGATGGTATTAAAGCAGCTGAAGCAGTCGCACTGTCTATGTTAGAAAGCGCTTAAACCTCTTTTTTAAGCTGTTTATCGAAAAGCCTCACTTTGTGAGGTTTTTT